>NZ_VSZV01000307.1:0-35822 GCF_008919455.1 Rhizobium sp. PEPV16 | reverse complement strand
CTGGAGCAGCGGCCCGGCCGGCGCCGAGATTCCCATGCGGATCCTCAGGAACGGCCGGGAAGCCTGGCTGCGCATCAAATCCGCCGACCGCAACAGCTTTCTCAAAAAGCCGCAGCTGCAGTGAGGTCGCGCCAGCGTCGTGAAGGCGGCTGGCGCTCATTCAAGCGGATTGTCCGGGCATCCTCATCCCGTCTCAGAGATTTTCCGGTGTGATCGTCAGGAAGCGCACCGGTTCGGCGCTGACCTCCACCTCGATGAGACCCAGCCTGTTCAAGGCAAGGTCTATCGATCGTCTCGCCTGCACTTCCGGCGCCTGGTCGAGCACGATCGACATGATGCCACGACTGAGATAGTCCTGCGTCTCTCCCGTCAATTCGTGGCCGACCCAGAACGGCCGCCCAGCCTTGTTTGCCTCGAGCACCCTTGCCACTCCCTTGTTATCGCCGCCTGCGCTATAGATGCCGATAATGCCGGGTTCGCGCCGGAGGGCCGCGTGCAGCAGCTCCATGGCATTGTGCTCGTCATCGAGGTCGAACATGACCTCGATGAAACGGTGCTCGTTTGAACCATTCTCCGAGAGATAGCTGGAGAAGCCGCGGATCCGCTCCTTATGGTTCTCATAGGCGCCGCTGTGGCAGAGAGCGACGAACGAACCGGGGCGCTGCGCCAGCATGCCCGACATGTAGTGAGCCGCGGTGCGTCCGGCGGCGTAGTTGTCGATGCCGACATAGGGCAGTTCGGGGGCCGGACGGGTCATGATCTGGACGACGGGAATGCCGAGACTGGCCGCCTTCCGCACGCTGGTGACGACATCGGCATGGTCGGGCGCAACCACGATCAGCGCCGACCGGCGTGCCGTCGGGTTGGCGATGTAGCGGGCGAATTGCGCCGGTTCGTTCTCGCGGACGAAGGTGCGGTGAACGACAATGCTGTCGTCGAGCGAGGCGGCAATGCGCTCGAACGCCCGGTTCAGACGCGAATAAAAACTGGTCTCCGGACGAACGAGGATCACCTCTATCCGGATCAGGCCACGATGGGCGACCGGCAGGCTTTGCCGGTATTCAAGCCGTCTTGCCGCCAGGAAGACTTTCTCCACCGTCTCCGGCCGCACGCCGCCGCGGCCGTTGACGACGCGCTCGACGGTCGCGGTGCCAACGCCGGCCTGCGTCGCGACATCCTTCAAAGTCACCTTCATCAGGCTCATCCACTCCCAAAGCTGCCACAACAGAGCATCGGTCTGCTGTGCGGTCAATGATCAAATTTGATCAAGGAAGCATTGGAGCATGGGAGCACTGCAGCAGTATCGTGCTGGCAATCCGGGAGGAGCACCGGACGTCCGAAACAAACGAGATCAAGGATCACCCGCCGGCCCGATGCGGCCGAAGGATGACGGAGGAACCAGATGAAGATCGCACTCGACCCGCATATGCACCGTCACCTCAATCTGCGCGACCTCTGCCGAAAGGCGGCGGAACTCGGCTATGAGCATATCGAGCTTTCACCACGCGACGATTTTCTGCCCTGGTGGGTGCGCCCGCGGGCGCACAAGGAACGCATCGCGGAATTCAAGTCGGCCCTGAAGGATCACGGCGTCCAGCTCGCTTCGATCCTGCCGATGTATCGCTGGGCGAGCCCGCATGAGGACGAGCGGCAGGCGGCGGTGCGCTACTGGAAGGAAGCGATCGCGATTTCGGCTGAGATGGGCTGCGATACGATGAACTCGGAATTCGGTCGCGGGCCGTCGCCGGATCGCAGCCACCGCGCCAGCTGCTGCGGCGGCATGCATACCCACGAGCACAGCGAGGCTGCCTGGTGGCGCTCGATGGAAGAGCTCGTTCCGGTGTTCGAGCGCGAGGGCGTCACGCTCAACATGGAACCGCATCCGGAAGACTGGTGCGAGACGCTGCATCCGGCGATCGACATGCTGAAGACCATCGGCTCGAAGAACGTCAAATTCCTCTATTGCGCGCCGCACACCTTCTATTTCGGTGACGACATGGCGCGGATGATCCGCGATGCCGGCCCGCTGATCGCCCATGTGCATGTGGCCGATACCTATAACCACAAGGCGTCATCCGGGCTGCGCTACATCATCAATCCGCCGGGCGCGAAGGTCACCATCCATCAGCACATGGATATGTACCAGGGCGAGATCAATTGGGATGTCTTCTTCTGCTCGCTCGCCGCGGTCGGGTTCGACGGCATCATCACCGCCTGCGTCTTCGGCTGGGAGGAGCGCGCCGACGATTCCGGCCGCTTCATGCGCTCCGAAATTCAAAAATATGTCGACAAATACTGGCCCGGCAACCTTGGCTGATCGTCAACATCCGCTCGGGCACCCCACTTTTCAGGAATAAAACCGTGACCATCACGATTGCGACAGCCGCCTGCTGCTGGGGCGTTGATGACGTCAACAATCCAAACCTTCCCGCCTGGGAACGCGTCTTCGACGAGGCGGCTGCGGCCGGCTATGGCGGCCTCGAACTCGGGCCGTACGGCTATGTGCCGCTCGATGATGGGCTCGTCGCAAAGGCGCTTGTCGAGCGCAATCTCTTCATCGTCGCCGGCACGATCTTCGACGATCTCGTCTCTCCTGAAAATCAGGAGACATTGCTGCGACAGACGGAGGAAATCTGCACCGTCATCACCAGGCTGCCGCAGCCGGAGCAGGTGGCGGGCCAGCGGTTCAGTACACCCTATCTCACGGTCATGGACTGGGGGCACGACGAGCGGGACTATGCCGCCGGCCATTCCGATCGTGCGCCGCGTCTCGACGACAAGGCATGGGCCGGGATGGTCGCCAATATCAGGGCGATCGCCGAACTCGCCCAGCGCAAATACGGCGTGCGCGCCGTCATCCACCCGCATGCGGGTGGCTATATCGAATTCGCCGATGAGATCGAGCGGGTGGCAGGTGACATTCCGCAGGATATCGCCGGCTTCTGCCTCGACACCGGCCATAGCTATTACGCCGGCATGGATCCCGTGGAGATGCTTCGCCGCTATGCCGACCGGCTCGACTACGTCCACTTCAAGGACATCGACCAGACCGTCTTCGACTGTGTGCTTGGCGAGAGGATCCGCTTCTTCGAGGCCTGCGGACAGGGCGTCATGTGCCCGATCGGCCGCGGCGTCATCGATTATCCCGCCGTCAAGCGGACGCTCGAGGAGATCGGCTATCACGGCTTCATCACCGTCGAGCAGGAGCGCGATCCGAGGAATGTCGCCGGCAGCCTCGAAGATGTGAAGCAAAGCCGCGATTACCTCAGATCAGTTGGTTTTTAGGGAAAAGATGATGACGAGTGACAGGAAAAAGCCGATCCGCTGGGGCATGGTCGGCGGCGGCAGAGGCAGCCAGATCGGCTATATTCATCGCTCGGCGGCGCATCGCGACGACGTCTTTGCCCTTGCGGCGGGCGCCTTCGATATCGATCCCGAACGCGGCCGCGCCTTCGGCATCGATCTCGGGCTCGACGAAGCCAGGAGCTACCGGGACTATGCGGCGATGTTTGCGACTGAGGCCCGGCGGGCCGACGGCATCGAGGCCGTGTCGATCGCGACACCCAACAACACCCATTTCGCGATCTGCAAGGCAGCACTCGAACATGATCTGCATGTGATTTGCGAAAAGCCACTCTGCTTCACGATCGCCGAGGCCGAGGAGCTGAAGGCGCTTTCCCAGGCGCGTGGCCGGATCGTCAGCGTGACCTATGGCTATGCCGGCCACCAGATGATCGAGCAGGCGCGCGCGATGGTCAGGAATGGCGATCTCGGCGAGATCCGCATCGTCAACCTGCAATTCGCCCATGGCTTCCATAGTGCTGCGGTAGAGGAGCAGAACCCCGCGACGCGGTGGCGCGTCGATCCGAAATTCGCAGGCCCTAGCTATGTGCTCGGCGATGTCGGGACCCACCCGCTTTATATCGCCAAGGTCATCCTGCCGCACCTGAAGATCAGGCGTCTGCTCTGCACCCGCCAGAGCTTCGTCAAAAGCCGAGCGCCGCTCGAAGACAATGCGGTGACCCTGATGGAATATGACAATGGCGCGATCGCCACCATCTGGTCGAGCGCCGTCAATGCCGGCTCCATGCACGGCCAGAAGATCCGCATCGTCGGCTCGAAGGCCAGCATCGAATGGTGGGACGAGCGGCCGAACCAGCTCTCCTACGAGATCCAGGGCGAACCGGCCCGCATCCTCGAGCGCGGCATGGACTATCTCTATCCCGAGGCCAGGATCGACGACCGGATCGGCGGCGGCCACCCGGAAGGTCTCTTCGAAGCTTGGGCGAACCTCTATCGCCGCTTCGGCTTCGCCATCAACAATGAGCGCGGCCTCGCCCCTGCAGGGATCGAAGAGCTGGTCTTTCCCGATGTCGATGCGGGACTGGAAGGAGTGCGCTGGGTGGAAAACTGCGTACGGTCCGCCGATGCCGGCGGAGTTTGGCTGGACTATCGCTAGGTCTTCAAGAGCCCCCGTGGCCTTTCCTCAGATCGCACCCTATGCCCGCTTCGCACTTGTTGCGCTGGAGACATGTTCAAGGATATCAGTCCACGCTTCAGATAAGCGGGTCGTCATCTTCCGCCGCTTGCGGCGCGCGGCGACGCGTGCTGTCGTTGGCGGCTTTCTTAGGCCCCTCGGCGGCTGCCTCGCGGATTTTCTTGACGCTTTCGCCGGCGTCTTCTGCGGCTGGCTGCGGGTCGTTCTTTTTCACGAAACGGATCATGGGTCATTTCCTGCTTCAACAGTGGGAGCGCTCCGCACATACATCGGAGCGCTCTGGAAAAACGGTGTCAGACGGCAAGCGCCGTGGCGCAGCCTTGAACACTTCGGCTATCGGCTGAAGTCTGCCCAGGCATGGTCGCCCAACCGCCGGCTTCAACGAACTGACGCTGTTTGTAGCCTTCGGTAATCGCCTTGAACTCGATCAGTTTAGCGCTCGCATCCGGCGCCGCCTTGAATCGCTCGACGCAAATGGCCGACGCCAGTTCTCCGCGTGCGGTGTCGCCGGCGGCGGCTGCCGCCTTGCTTGATGTGCCGCCTGTGACCCAACCTCCCCAGCTGAAGCCGATGATCATCGTGGCGATCGCCGTGACGACGCAGGCCCAGACGAGAAGTGTCTTGGATGGCTGGTAACTGTCGAAACGCTGAGTAATCGACGTCTTGCTGCTGCTCTGTACGGACATTGGAATTCTCCCTGTCTGTTGTTCGGGTTGTGCCGTCCGGCTGCGCCGGACCGGTTCAGGCTGGCCTCAGTATCCCATGCCGCCCATGCCGGCATTTCCGGCAGCAGACGCAGAGTCTTTTGCGGGAATCTCGGCGATCATCACCTCGGCGGTGATCAGCAGCGCCGCGATCGAGCCGGCGTCCTGCAGAGCGGTGCGCACGACCTTGGCAGGATCGACGATGCCTGCCTCGATCATATCGACATAGGTCTCCGTCTGTGCGTCGAAGCCCTGATTGTGATCATTGCCGTCAGCGAGTTTGCCGACGACGATGGAGCCTTCGAACCCGGCATTGTCGGCGATCTGCCGGATCGGGGCTTCGAGCGCCCTGAGCACGATCGAGATGCCCGCCGTCACGTCGGCGTTCTCCCCGGTCAGGCCCATGAGCGCCGACTTGGCGCGCAACAGTGCCACGCCGCCGCCGGGCACGATGCCCTCTTCGACCGCCGCACGGGTGGCGTTCAGCGCGTCGTCGATGCGGTCCTTCTTTTCCTTGACCTCCGTCTCGGTCGCGCCGCCGACTCGGATGACCGCGACGCCGCCGGCGAGTTTCGCCAGGCGTTCCTGCAGTTTTTCCTTGTCGTAGTCGGAGGTGGTGTCTTCGATCTGCGCCTTGATCTGCTGGATGCGCGCCTGGATGGCCGCTTTCTCGCCAGAGCCGTCGATGATCGTGGTGCTTTCCTTGTCGATCAGCACGCGTTTGGCGTGGCCGAGCATATCGAGCGTGACGTTCTCGAGCTTGATGCCGAGATCCTCGGAAATCATCTGGCCGGCGGTCAGCACGGCAATATCCTCCAGCATCGCCTTGCGGCGGTCGCCGAAGCCCGGCGCCTTGACGGCTGCGACCTTCAGGCCGCCGCGCAGCTTGTTGACGACAAGCGTCGCCAGTGCCTCGCCTTCGACGTCCTCCGAGATGAGGAGCAGCGGTTTGCCGGTCTGTACGACGGCTTCCAGGATCGGCAGCATCGCCTGCAGGCTGCCAAGTTTCTTCTCGTGAACGAGGATATAGGGCTCCTCCAGTTCCACGCGCATCTTCTCGGCATTGGTGACGAAATAGGGCGAGAGATAGCCACGATCGAACTGCATGCCCTCGACGACATCGAGTTCGGTTTCGGCAGTTCGCGCCTCTTCGACGGTTATGACGCCCTCATTGCCGACCTTGTCCATCGCCCTGGCGATCATCTCGCCGACGGTGGCGTCGCCATTGGCGGCAATGGTGCCGACCTGTGCGATCTCGCCTGACGATTTGACCTTCATCGCCCTCGCCTTGATTTCCTTGACGACGGCGATAACGCCGAGATCGATGCCGCGCCTCAGATCCATCGGGTTCATGCCGGCAGCGACGAGCTTTGCACCTTCGCGGAAGATGGAGGCGGCGAGCACCGTTGCCGTCGTCGTGCCGTCGCCGGCAAGATCATTGGTCTTCGAAGCCACCTCGCGCACCATTTGCGCGCCCATGTTCTCGAACTTGTCTTCGAGCTCGATCTCCTTGGCGACGCTGACGCCGTCCTTGGTGATGCGCGGTGCGCCATAGGCCTTGTCGATGACGACGTTGCGACCCTTCGGGCCAAGCGTCACCTTGACGGCGTTGTTGAGCAATTCGACGCCGCGCAGCAGGCGGTCGCGCGCGTCGGTGGAGAACCTGATTTCCTTGGCAGACATGATATTTCTTCCCAGTTCGGTTTTGAGTTGCGGGTCACAAATTCGACCCTCAGGCGGCTTTGCCGGCAGCCGCTTCGGTCTTTCCGACGATGCCCATGATGTCGGTCTCCTTCATGATCAGAAGGGTTTCGCCATCGATCGTGACCTCGCTACCCGACCATTTTCCAAATAGAATGAGATCACCGACCTCGACATCGAGCGGGACGGGACTGCCGCTTTTGTCGCGCAGGCCCGGGCCGACTGCGACCACTTCGCCTTGCTGCGGCTTCTCCTTGGCGGTGTCTGGAATGATGATCCCGCCCTTGGATTTGACATCGCCTTCCGCACGTCGAATGACGACGCGGTCGTGAAGTGAACGGAATTTCATAGAGGTCTTTCTGCTGCCGGCGCGTAGGGCGGCTGCAATTCATAAATAGCACTCGTGGCACTCGATTGATAGGAGTGCCAAGAAATATTGTTCGCACGGGGAACTTCTGGAAAAATTTATGAAATCAATTTGAACGGATATTTTGTAATAATCAGGAAATGAATAGAATTTTTACGCCAACGCGCTCAATTTTATTTAAGGTGTCGTTTGAGTTAATTTAGCGTTTTTCATAGATAAATCCGAATTATCTTGATTTAAACTCAATCGAGGCGCAATGATAGGTCTCGTCGATTTGGCCGACTTGGCTTCGCGGTGTCAGAGACCTACGACCCGCCATCACCACTGAATTTTCGATAGCAATCCATGACGTCGTTCCGGCGTTGATTTCGCCTATTCCGATCCGGAATGAGCTTGGCGCTGACCGCGGATGTACCGGCAGCATCGAGTTCGTCCGGTTCGGATCTCAACGATACAGGAAACGCATCGGTGTCTTCCTGCGGAGGCCTCAGCCGTGACCAGTCGCACCACACAAACCGTCGTCCGCTTTTCATCCCCATTCCGCCTGCCCGGTTTCGACGGGGCGCAGCCAGCCGGAGAATACCGCGTCGATTATGACGAGGAATTGATCGATGGCGTTTCCAGGCTTGCCTGGCGACGGGTCGGCGCCTTCATCCACCTGCCGGCGATCGCCACGCAGAGTTCGACGCAGCAGATGATGCCTATCCCCCTGTCAGCTCTCGAAACCGCGCTCGAAAAGGACCACAAACCGTCATGACCGCTACGCGCATCCCGCAACGCAATGGACGCTCGATCCGGCGCGAGGCAGCAACGCATATCTTCAAAGTGGGGCAGACTGTCCGAGTGAAGGACGGGTTCTTAGTCGTTCCCTCCAAGCTCCCCGACACATACCGCATTACCGCCACGCTGCCTCTGAGAGGAAATGTGCTGCAATACCGCATCCGCAGTGACGATGAACGTCATGAGCGGGTCGCGACGGAAGACAGCCTGGAACTGATAACCCTATCGCCCGCCGGCAGCGGCGCAACACTGATCGAGAGGACGTTTGGCCATGGCCACGGCCCGAATGACGAAAGGTTGACATCGTGAACAGCCATGAAGACGAAGCCGAACGACGACGGAATGCCTTTGCCGTCGGCACATGGGAAAACAAATGTGGCGCTTCCGGCCGCTACTCCATGGAGATCGAACACGACCGCCGGATCGAATCCGCCCGTTCGTCGACCGTCTATCGTGTCTCCGCGAGTGTTCCAGTGCATGCCGACCGTGCCATGATCGGCAAGAGCCGTTCGCAGGCCGGGAAAGACATGATGTCCTTCAATCTTCTCAACATAGGATACCGGAAGGAATGGCTCAGGCTGTCGGACGCCGCCCGGAGTGCTCGTAAGATCCCGCCGGTTCAACCACGGCGCTAGCCTTTCTGAACCAAAGCCGCAGCTTCGATGCGGCGAGAAATGCTGTGCGCTTCGTCGGCCATGACGGCATGTTCCAGGTGTTGTTCTTCATCGAGGTTGGCGCGCTGGCGAAATCCGACATGACATTGCAAAGAACCGAGCCTTCGGAAACGAGGTGGCTTTCGGCGTTCGACGCCCTGCGCAACTCCATTCAGGACGTGGCACACAAAGCCTATTCCTACCGCCGCCGCGCCTTCTATACTCTAACTGCGGCGGATTTCCGCTAGGCGGATCCGGACGCGCGGGAACGCTCCATGTTGATCCGTTACGGCTATGAAATCACGCTGACCTGCCCTCAGCCGACCGCATTGGTATGCCTGTTGTCGGTTCATGATGATCGTGCGGCCGACATCAGAATTCCGGAAACGGTCTTCACCACCCCTGATGTTCCCACTTCGACTTATCGCGACCTTTTCGGCAACCGCTGTCTTCGGCTGGTTGCCCCGGCGGGCGACCTGACCATATGGGGCGATGCGACGATCGAAGACGACGGCAAACCGGACAGCTATCTGGCAGGCGCCCGCGAAATCCCGGTTTCGGAGTTGCCGGACGATTGCCTTAACTACCTGATGGGCAGCCGCTATTGCGAAACGGACCGCCTCAGCCAGATTGCGTGGGATATGTTCGGCACGGTCTCACCCGGCTGGGGCCGCGTTCAGGCGATTTGCGACTTCGTCCACGGCCATATCCAATTCGACTACATGCAGGCGCGATCGACGCGGACAGCCTTCGAGGCGTTCCACGAACGTATCGGCGTCTGTCGCGACTTCGCGCATCTCGCGGTGGCGTTGTGCCGCTGCCTCAACATTCCAGCCCGATATGTCAACGGCCATCTCGGCGACATCGGTGTTCCCGTCGTCGACCCGATGGACTTCAGCGCCTGGATCGAGGTCTTCCTCGACGGTGCATGGCATACATTCGATCCGCGCAACAACACGCCGCGGATCGGTCGTATCATCGTCGCACGCGGGCGCGACGCCGCCGACATACCGCTCATCAATTCCTTCGGACCGCATGTGCTGAAGGCGTTTCGAGTCTGGACCTATGAGGTGACGAACCTGCAGCAGATGCAAAGCGTCGCCGAGAGCGCTGTTTAGAACGAGACCTGGACGGATGCGGCAATGTCCGGCCTCAGGCTTTGCCGCCGGCGCCAGCTGTCGCAGGATTGCCTCTCCCACACACTTTGACGCGACGTGCTTTAGAACGGCGGTTGAAAGATGTTGGCGTCGTGCCATCTTGGGTACGAGCAGTCATTAGCGGAAGATAGGGAGTTTCGCAGTCCATGTTCGATCATATTTCCATCGGCGTAAAAGACCTGGAAAGAGCCCGCCGTTTCTACGATGCGGCGCTGGCGCCGCTTGGATATGAGCGCCTGGCCAATTCCGACACCATGATCGGCTACGGCCCGGAAAGGGTCGGGCTCTGGGTGATGCAGGTCGACCAGCCTGTTGTTGCCGACATGCGATCCGGGCTGCATTTCTGCTTCGTCGCGCCTGATGAGGCCGCGGTCGATGCCTTTCACGCGGCCGCCGTTGCATCCGGCGGCACGGATAATGGCGAACCAGGTGTGCGGCCGGATTATGGGCAATTCTATTACGCCGCCTTCATCATCGACCCGGACGGCTATCGCCTCGAAGCTTATTTCCACAAAGGCGAACTGTAAGGGACCGTCAGGCAGCGGCTCTCGGAATGGATACGCAGCAGCCGGAAGCTTCGAGCGCTTTATTGGCTACATCGATGAACAGGCGACGGAACCAGCGCGCCCGGCCGTCCGTCTGGTCGACTCGGCGATAAAGCATCGTCACGGGATCGGCCGGCAGCAAAAGCGGCGGCTCGCAAAGCATCAGCTCATGTAACTGCGCCATGCAGCGACCGATCGATTCCGGCACGGTGGCAATGGCGGGCATCGCCTTCAGCACCATCGGCAGAGCGGAAAAGCGCGGGACGGTCGCCACCACCTGTCTCACATCGCCGGTGCGGTTCAGCGCCATGTCGATACCGGTCGAGGTGTTGCCTTCGAACGAGACGGTGACATGCGCGACATTGGCGAAATCCTTGAGGCTCAACGGCGCCTTCAGCCCGAGCTGAGCTTCATCGTAGATGCAGATCGAGACTTGGTCGAACAGCGGCGCGCGAATGTGCCAGGAGGCGGGCTCGTCGTGCATCGCGACGCTGAAATCGAAAACGCCTTCATCCAGCCGGCGTGCGGCATCGCGCTTTTCGGAAGCGATGCCGATCAGCCGGGCGCCGGGTGAAAGCTTTAGAAGACGGGCGGCAAGCGGGCCGAAGAAAGCCGATTCGAGATTGTCGCACATGCCGATGCGGAACTCGCCCTGCCAGCTTGCCGGATCGAATTCGGCCTGCGGGCGGATGGCGCGCTCGATGCCCGACAGCGCATCCTCGATCGCCGGGGCGATGGAAAGGGCGCGCGGCGTCGGCTGCAGGCCGCGGCCGACACGTACGAACAGTTCGTCGTCCAGCGCCTCGCGCAGGCGCCGCAAGGCAGCCGACAGGCCCGGCTGGCCGAGCAGCAGCCGCTCGGCGGCGCGACTGACATTGCGCTCCTGCATCAGCACCGAAAAGGCCAGCAGGAGATTGAGGTCGATCTTGCGAAGAGTGGCATCATTCATCATCGTCAGTAATACCTGGCATGGCTACTATCAATTTGCAATAGGAAAGGAAGCTGTACATTTTCTCGTTCCCTGCCGCCCGGCAACCTCCCCCGATGAGGCGGCAGCAACGAAGGAACGATTTCGATGACACTTTCCAAATCGCGAAGCGGGGCGGGGCTGGCACTGCTGCTGCTCTGCACCGCCAATTTCCTCGACGCCATGGACGTCTCCACCATCGGCGTTGCCTTGCCTGCCATCCAGGCCGAACTCGGCATGGAGGCGACATCGCTGCAATGGGCCGTCAGCGCCTATGTGCTCGGCTATGGCGGCTTCCTGTTGCTCGGCGGCCGGGTCGCCGACGTCTTCGGCCATCGCCGCGTCTTCCTCTGGTCGCTGGCGATCTTTGCCGCCGCCAGCATCGCCGGCGGCTTCGTCGATAGCGGGCCGACGCTGATTGCCGCCCGCTTGATCAAGGGCATTGCCGCCGCCTTCACTGCGCCCGCCGCCCTTGCGTTGCTGCTCTCCGTCTTCGGCGAGGGAACCGCACGGGCAAAGGCGCTCGGGGTCTTCGCCTCGACCGGCGCCACCGGCTTCGTGCTCGGCATGGTGCTCGGCGGTGCCGCGACGATCTTCAGCTGGCGGACGACGCTCGTCATGGGCGCGCCCGTCGCCATCCTGACACTCCTTCTTGCGCCGCTGGCGCTGCCGGCCGACCCGAAAAGGACAGGACCACGGCCGAGCTTCGACTGGGCCGGCGCGCTGACGATCACGCCCGGACTGCTGCTCTTCGTCTTCGGCATCACCAATGCCGCAGCCGCCGGCTGGCAGGCCTTCCCGACCTGGGGTTCGCTCGCCGCGTCGCTGGTGCTGATCCTGCTCTTCCTCGTGGTCGAAGCGCGCCATGCCGATCCGATGGTGCCGCTCGGCATGTTCCGCCGAGCCAAGCTCCGGCATGCCAATGCCATCGCCGCCCTCTTCCAGGGCGCCTATGTCGGCTTCCAGTTCCTGGCGACGCTCTATTATCAAAACGTCATCGGCTGGTCGGCCTTCACCACCGGCTTCTGTTTTGCGCTTGGCGGCGTCTTCGTGATGTTCCTGGCGCCACGTTTTGCGACGCTCGCGCAAAATCGCGGCGCCACCGGGCTGATGGCGGCGGGTGTCGGCCTGCAAGCGTTCAGCTATGTCTTCTGGGTGACCGCACTCGGACATGTCGACCCGATCCTGCTCGTGCTGTTTTCGCAGATCCCGCTCGGCCTCGGTTACGCCATGACCTACCCTTCAGTGCAGGTCGCGGCCCTTTCCGACGTGGAAGACGATAAGTCGGGGCTCGCCTCCGGACTGCTCTTCGCCTCCTTCCAGATCGGCGGCGGCATCGTGCTTGCGGCGGCCTCGGCAGTCTTCGGCGCCGCGCCGCATTTCGGCTGGGACCCCTATGTCGCCGGCATCGCCTTCGTGGCGCTGCTTGCGGTGGCGATTACCTTGCTTGCAGCCGCCGGTCCGCGGACATCGGCCGCCCGGAGACCCAGCTATCAGGCGGCGGAATGACGGTCATCAGCCCGCACCCTGACCGGTGCGGGCTACTCATCAACCGGAGCGATATCTGCAGCAAGAATCCCGTTGCGTTGCCTGGTTGAAAGGCGCATGGTCGCAACTTCGGCAGCCAGTGTACGGGCGCTGCCGACTGAGGGTTTTTATACCCTTGCCCCGATGAAAGGAGGACCGATGTCTTCCACTTTCGAAAAGTCGCATCTGACTTCGTCCGATCTCGACATGCTGCAAGGCGTGCTCGACGACGCCGGCTACGACGCCAAAATTCTGATCGGCAACGAACGCGTCTTCAACGTCGCGGCCATACTGCTGATCAGGCTGTTCGAAGAGGGCGTCACCTCGCCGGCCATGCTCTCACAAGCGCTCGAACACCATTTCGGCAAGCTGAAGACGCCGCCGAAACCGATAACCCCCGTCTTTAATCGATATGCGATACAGGGATTGCCCCGCGAAAGACGCGTCGCCGGCTAGAGCATGATGCCAAAAAGTGTGAGCGGTTTTCGGACGACATCATGCTCTCACTAATGTTCTAAAGCGCGTCGCGATCTTTCAGATTCACTCCTCGCGCTTTAGGTTTTTGTTTTACGCATGCCGTTAGCGCAAAACCGCTTCACACTTTTGCGCGACATGCTTTAGCGGCAAGCGAGCCGCCCGGCTCCGAAGGAATATTGTGCGAAAAACCCTCCTGCTTTGTATCTGCGTCGCAGCGGCCGGTTATTTCGGATGGGTGCAATTCGGGGCTTACCAACAACGCGAGCAGGCTAGAGTTCTTGCTGTCACCGACAGGGAGCGCCGGGTGGCGCTCCTGGAAATCGACGGCTGCCAGGCGAAAGTGGATCTGCTTCTATCGATGACAGACCGCCTGCTCAAGGCCGGCGGCATGCTGGTGCCGCTCGATATCGGACGGGACATAGAACTCTGTTTGGCCCGCGGCATCATGTCTGCATCAGGCCGTGCGGAGATGGAAAGAACGAAGCTGATCCGCCTGTTTCCCGTGAATGACTAAGCGTGTCGGAAGATTCATCCCTCGCGCTTGTTTCGAATGCCGTTATCGCAAAACCGCCGCCCCCTTTGCGCTGCACGCTTTTATCCCCTGTGGAAATGTGGCTTTCCTGCGGCGGCGGCCTTAATGGCACCTCAATTTTACTCTATAAGGAGGGCTCGCTGATTTGGCCGATGCGGCATTTGCGGTGACCGGATTTCCGGCCCCGCCATTTTCCCGATCGCGAAAGCATGGTGACGTCCCGTCTCAACGTCGGGTTTGGCTTTCGGTGACCTCTCCGGTCATCCGCCTCCAGACTGCGATGCGGTTTCAGCAGGCATCATTTTCATTCCATCCCTGCGGCCCGGTGTTGTCGGGTTGCCCCTCATGACGATCCCGCGATCTCCGATCGCGACCGACAAGCGGGGCGAATACCACGCAGGCTGCGGCTTTCAATTTCGATCTAAAGGGAGATTTTATCGATGGCAAAAGGACAAGTAAGAAGCAATCGCGAGGTCCGGAAGCCGAAGAAGGACAAGCAGGCAGCGAAGGTGGAAAGCACATTCGCCAATCAGATGAAGACGGCGACCAAAACCGCCCCGCAGGGCAGTGCTCCAAAGAAATAGAACCTCTTATCGAGCCCCCGCTCCGCCCCCGTGCGCATAACAGCGCCAGTGATAGCGCGTCTTGTCGGACGCGCCGCGCTCCGGCGCGACACCATAACCCATTGACATGTTTTCGGAAAAACAGGAATTGCTGCAACCATGACCACTCTTAATACGATGTACAACTTCGACTATCCGCTCTTCCTCATTCGCTCGGCCGTGGTGATTGCACTCGGCTTTTCGGCGATCGCCGCCTTTCACGGCGTCACTCTATGATCGAATCTGCGCGCCGCAGCGAGTGCGAGGAAATCCAAGTGGCCCCTTTGGGTGAGCCCGACGACAACCCGGAGCGATCCGCACTTTTCGCAGAAAAGCGCTGGCTGAAGATCCTTGCCGGATATCGCCAGCCGCGGGCCGGACGCAGCGCCTTCGAGCTTGCTGTCACAGTCGTCCCCTTCGCGCTGTTCTGGGCTGCCGCTTGGGCAGCGGTACATTACAGTTTCTGGCCCGGCCTGATCCTCATCCTTCCCGCCGCTGCTTTCCTGCTCCGGCTGTTCATGATCCAGCATGATTGCGGCCACGGCTCGTTTTTCGCTCGTCGCCGCGTCGACGACTGGATTGGACGCACGATCGGCATCCTGACGCTGACGCCCTACGACTATTGGCGCCGGGCGCATGCGGAACACCACGCCTCGGCCGGAAACCTGGACGAGCGCGGCGTTGGCGACATCGAAACGCTGACGATCGCCGAATATAACGCGCTGTCGCGCTGGGGCCGGCTTGGCTACCGGCTCTACCGGCACCCGATCGTGATGTTCGGGATCGGACCGGCATGGCTGTTCCTCTTCAAGCAGCGCCTGCCTTTCGGCATGATGCGCTCCGGCGCCCTGCCCTGGATCTCGACCATGGCGACCAATCTTGCCATCGCGGTGGTCGCCGCGCTGCTGATCTGGGCGGTCGGGATCGTCCCCTTTTTACTGGTGCATCTGCCGACCGTGCTTCTGGCAGGTGCTGCCGGCGTCTGGTTGTTCTACGTTCAGCATCAATTCGAGGAAACACATTGGTCGAAGGAGCCGGACTGGCAGTTCCAGCATGCAGCCCTGCACGGCGCCTCGCATTACGACCTGCCGCCAGTGCTGCGGTGGATCACCGGCAATATCGGCATCCACCACGTGCATCATCTGTCGAGCCGGGTGCCTTACTACCGGCTGCCGGAGGTGCTGCGAGATCATCCTGAGCTTGCCGATCTGGGCCGCATCACGCTCATGGAAAGCCTGCGTTGCGTCAAGCTGGTGCTGTGGGACGAACATACGAAGCGACTGGTCTCGTTTCGCGAGGCGGCGCGGCTGGCCACAGCATGATAACGGGGCGTTAGAGCGGTTTAGCTTTCACGGAAGCGCAGAGCCGCTCTAACCTTTTGTTCCTGGAATTGCTCCAGTAAAATCATCCTGTTCTAAATTAAATAGTTAGAGCATGATGTCGCCCGAAAACCGCTCACACTTTTCGGCATCATGCTCTAGCGATAGCCTGTCACATCCGCCGGTTCGCCCGGCTCCTGCACTTCCACCATGTAGCGCCAGCAATCCGGCCGCGAACCGTCGATATCGTCGAAGCCGTAGGTCTTGGCCACTCCGCCGCTCGACAGCGACTGGCCGTTCCAGCGGGCACGGTCGGGATCGGCGGCGATGGCCGCAACGGCCCGGCCGACGAAGCGCGGGGTTTCGGAAATGGCGAAATGCGGCTGTACATTCGTCGCTTCGCGCCAGTTCTCCTCGCGAACACCATAAGCATCCAGCATCATTTCGGAACGCAGCCAGCCGGGCGTGATCGAAACGGCCGTGGCGCCGTGTTTCGCCAGATCTTGCGCATGCGCCCAGGCCATGCGGGTGACGCCTGTCTTGACGAGGTCGTAGAAGGGCGACAGCCGGTAATGGGTGGCATTGTACTCGGCCGTGCCGTCGGTCATCTCCACCAGCAGCCCGCCGCGACGCTCGATCATCAGCGGCAGGGTGTAATGGGCGGTGATCAGATGCGTCTCGATGCCGAGCTGCAGCATGCGCAGGCCTTTGTCCAGCGAATGCTCCCAGACGGCCTTGTCCCATTCGAACAGTTTCTCGCAGCCCCAGATGTCGTTGACGAGAATATCGAGTCGGCCGGCCTCCTCGCGGATGCGTGCGACCAGCGCCTCGACCTGTTGCTGGACGAGATGGTCCACCTGCACGGCAATGCCCTTGCCACCGGCTGATGTCACCAGCTCGGCCGTCTCCTCGATCGTCTCCGGTCGGGCATACTCGGATTGCTGGGCGCGCGTCGTGCGCCCAGTCACGTAGACGGTGGCGCCGGCGGCACCGAGTTCCACCGCGATGCCTCGGCCGGCGCCGCGCGTAGCACCCGCCACCAAGGCCACTTTCTCCCGCAAGTTCGCTGTCACTTATCCATCCTCCACGCTACTGCAAATTGTTACAGCGTCCTTTGCGCCTCTAAAGAGGCGCGGCGCTGTAGAACGCCTCATGCCGTAATGGAAGCGCCAGGAATTCGCCGGCGCTGCTTGTTTATAACCGAATGATCGTTTATATATAACGCGAATGCAAGAGGAATTTCATGCCGCGCCGTCGCACACTGTCCGATGAACAGCTTCTCGCCATGGTGCTGGCGCTGGTTCATGCCGAGGGGCCGGAAGCGGCGACATTTGCGGCGGTGGCGAAAGCGAGCGGCCTTTCCGGCTCGACGCTGGTGCAGCGTTTCGCCACGAAGGCGGCGATGCTGCGCGCCGCGCTGCTTTATGCCTGGGACAGGCTGGATGCGGAAACGACACGGCTTGCCGAGACCGTCCCGAAAACGCCGGAAGGCGCCATCACGCTGCTCGTCGGCCTGTCGCAGGATTACGGCGACAATGCCGCCGCTTATGGCGAGGGACTGCTGGTGCTTCGCGAGGATTTTCGCGATCCGGTCCTGCGCGCCCGAGGGGCGGCTTGGGGAACGGCACTGACGGCGACAATCGCTCGCTGTTTCGGCTCGGCGAAGGCGCCGGAGACGATCGCCCGGCTGATGCTGTCGCAATGGCAGGGTTCGCTGATCTGGTGGGGTTTTGGCGCCGAGGGGCCGGTGGCCTCCTATGTGGAGACGGAACTTCGGCGTTTCCTCGCCGCGGTACCTGTCCATTCAGCTTAGGAGACTGCGAAGATCATCGCCTTGATAAAATAAAGCAAAGCGGCGGTCGCGACGATTGTCGCCAAGGTGAGCAGCAGTCCGATCAGGGTGACGAGACCATCCCGCTCCATCAGGGCGACGGCGAGCACCACCAGCGAGAACACCGGCAGAATATTGCCGAAGGGGATCGGCAGCGCGATCACCACGGCGAGCAGGAAGACAGGAATGCCGAGCAGCGCCTGCACCGTCGGGCCGGTGAAGGCCTCCAGCCGGCCGGCGCGCACGACCCTCTCCACCCGGGCGATCACCGGGACCGCGTGACCCACGACGAGATCAAGCGCCGCGGACGAAACCCGGCGATCCCTGACGATGGCGGGCAGCCAGACCTTCCAACCGCCCGCAACGATCTGGAGGGAGACCAGCGCAAGCGCGGTGCCGAAAATCATTCCGAACGGCCCGGGAATCGGGGTCAGCGCCGGGATTGCCAGGAACAGGATGGTGAAGGCGATGCTCGTCGAGCCCATCGCCTCCAGAACCTCGCCGATGGAGAGGCCGCCCCTCACCCGGGCGAGTTCCAGCATTTCCCGGAGACGCGCGGTGGCCACACCGCGCGGCGCCCGTCTATTTCCGTCTTGATCAGACATCACGCAGTCCATTTTCAGCTGGCAGCCGTCACGCACCCGTGCCGGCTCCCTTCAGGGCGCCGACGAGGGCTGTGCATTGCGGGTCGCTACCGTCGAGAAGTTCGGCCGGCGCGGTATGGCCGATCGCTATGCTGACGACTGTGGCCGCCGCCCAGCCGTAGTCGCTGGCGGCGCGCTCTATGAGCTTCGGCCCCTGAGATGTCAGGCAGGCCTGGGATTGGCGGACGATCTCCACGGGAAGCCGGGCGCGCTCAGCCTGTTGCTGTATCTCAGCCTGCAACGGATCGACGACGAGCAGGGCAAAAATCCAGCCGATGAAATTCGAAATCATATCTGTTTCCTTCCTTTGTTAACGTATTCCCTCGCAGAGCCCGCTCAGGCGGGCTGCTGCGGATCCCGCTTTTTGAGGAGGCTCCAGACCGCTCCGGCAGCGATGATCGCGAAAGCGATGCTGAGCGAGAGCGCGGCCGGGAATTTTTCAAGGCCCAGCAGATCGGCGAGAAAGATCTTCGAGCCGATGAAGATCAGCACGATGGCAAGCGCCGGCTTCAGGTAACGGAAGCGGGGCGAAGAAGCTCGACCACATCCAGAGCGGCGTTCCCAGCCGCTCGACGAACAAAAAAGAGAGATTCAAGGATAGTCCCCTGTCGGCACTGGTTGTCGGAGAAGAGGTCCGACATCGCAAGAGTGCCGAAGCTCTCGCCAGAGGGGCCCGGACCAGCGGGTCGCACTGCAGGTAGGGTCTCACTCTTCAATAATCAAGCAGCGGCCAGTGCCGATTTTACGCATCGCGCGGAGGTAAGGCGTGCGCTGTGCGAATGCGTCATTCGCCCCGCAAGAGAAAGCCTTCGCCAGCCGTATCAGGCGTCCTCATCGTCCTTCTCCTCGCCCACAGTCAGCGGCCAGTCGACGACGTAGTCTTCGAGATCGTCGAGATCGATCTCATTTTCGTTGATCGCGCGGCCTCGCGCGGAAATGCCGGCGGCATGGACGGTCGCCGGGTCGCCGGAGACGAGCGGGTGCCACCAGTAGAGGTCGCGGCCTTCATTGACCAGCCGGTAGCCGCAGGTGGGCGGCAGCCAGGCGATATCCGGCACATTCTCCTTGGTCAGCTGCACGCAGTCCGGCACGAAATCCCAGCGGTTCTCATAGCTGGAGCAGCGGCAGCTTTCGCCGTCGAGAAGCTTGCAGCTGACCGAGGTGAAATAGATATCGCCGCTATCCCATTCCTCGATCTTGTTGAGACAACAGAGGCCGCAGCCGTCGCAGAGGCTTTCCCACTCGGCGACGGTCATTTCGGCAAGCGTCTTACTCTTCCAGAAGGGCAAATCGTTCATCGTTCGTTTCTTGCAACAGCGACCCGCAAAATCGCGTGACCCTGATGCATCTCTCTTGTTATCAGCCGCAAAATCAATCAATCCTTCAGTATACTCCTGGTACTCGGAGAATTCTCTCCTCGTATCGGAGAGCTTTGCGGCCATATGCGGGCCTCGCGCTTTTGTCGGATATGACCGAAGCGAGATCAGGCGGGAATACAGGACGTGCAAGATCCGGACAACCCAGGAAATGGGCCAGAAAAAAGCCCGGGAAAAGCGGCGAACGAGGCGGCGGAAAAGCGGCCGGCGAAGAGCCGTCACATTCTGCTGCGCATCGATTCCTGGATCGATTCGACCGTCTGGAACGCCGGCTTCCGCGCCGCCGAGATCTGGGAAGACATTACCATCTTCTTCCGCCGCTTCCGCGTGCGCGGCTGGAAGCGCATGGTCTTCGAACTTGCCGGCGAAGGACTGACGCTCGGCGCGGCCGGCTCGGTGCTGATGCTGCTGCTTGCCCAACCCGCCTTCGAGGCAACCAAGGAGGACTGGCGCAACCGCGGCGATTTCGCCGTCACCTTCACCGACCGCTACGGTAATGTCATCGGCCATCGCGGCGTCATCCACCAGAATTCCGTACCGATCGACGAGCTGCCGGATTCGCTGATCAAATCGGTGCTCGCCACCGAGGACCGGCGCTTCTTCGACCATTTCGGCATCGATTTCATCGGCCTCTTCCGCGCCATGAGCGAGAATGCGCGCGCCGGCGAAGTCGTGCAGGGCGGCTCGACGCTGACGCAGCAGCTCGCCAAGAACCTGTTCCTGTCGAACGAACGCTCGATCGACCGCAAGGTCACCGAGGCCTTCCTGGCGCTTTGGCTCGAGGCGAACCTTTCCAAGAAAGAAATTCTCTCCACCTATCTCGACCGCGCCTATATGGGCGGCGGCACTTTTGGCGCCGCGGCGGCGGCGCAGTTCTATTTCGGCAAGAACATCACCGATGTGAACCTCGCCGAATCCGCCATGCTTGCCGGCCTGTTCAAGGCGCCGGCGAAATACGCGCCGCATGTCAACCTGCCGGCGGCGCGTGCCCGCGCCAACGAAGTGCTGACCAATCTGGTGCAAAGCGGGCTGATGACCGAGGGCCAGGTGATCGCCGCCAGGCGTAATCCAGCTACCGTCGTCGACCGCAACGAGGTGGAATCGCCCGATTTCTTCCTCGATTGGGCTTTCGACGAGGTGCAGCGGCTTTCGTCGCGCTTCCACCAGCATTCGCTGATCGTGCGCACGACGATCGATATGGGCATCCAGCAGGCGGCGGAGGATTCGGTCGAGACGTCGCTGCGCGAATATGGCGAAGCCTATCACGCCAAGCAGGGCGCGATGGTGATGATCGAAAACGGCGGCGCCGTGCGCGCCATGGTCGGCGGCCGGGATTACGGCGAGAGCCAGTTCAACCGCGCCAGCAGGGCGCTGCGCCAGCCAGGCTCGTCCTTCAAGGTCTACACTTATGCGGTGGCGATGGAGAGCGGCATGACGCCGCAGACGACGATCGTCGATGCGCCGATCTACTGGGGCAACTGGAGCCCGCACAATTACGCAAACCGCTATGCCGGCCGCATCACGCTCGAGACCGCGATCGCCCAGTCGATCAACACCGTGCCGGTGCGGCTCGCCAAGGAGAAGCTCGGCATCCAGCCGATCCGGGCGATGGCAAAGAACCTCGGCGTCGAAACGCCGATCCGCGACGACGTCACCATCCCGATTGGCACCTCCGAGGTGACGGTCCTCGACCAGGCGACGGCCTACGCCACCTTCCCGGCCGGCGGCTACCAGTCGCGCCGCCACGGCATCACCCAGATCCTCGATTACGACGGCGACGTTCTCTATGATTTCGACCGCGACGAACCGGCGCCGAAACGCGTGCTGTCCGAACAGGCCGACGCCTATATGAACCAGATGCTGTCGCGCGTTCCTTATGTCGGCACGGCGCGCAAGGCGGCCCTCGACAATGGCATCCTGACGGCCGGCAAGACCGGCACGACCCAGGCCTATCGCGACGCCTGGTTCGTCGGCTTCACCGGCAATTACACCTGCGCTGTCTGGTTCGGCAATGACGACTACACCTCGACCAACGAGATGACCGGCGGTTCGCTGCCTGCGATGACCTTCAAGCGCGCCATGGATTACGCCCATCAGGGTGTCACGCTGCGCGCCATCCCCGGCGTCGAAAACCCCCTGCCCTCGGAAAAGGACCTCGCCAAGACCGCCGCCGCCAAGCCGCAGGACGGATTGCCGCAGCTCATCCGGCCGCGCATGCTCTCCGTTCAATCGACTGGCATCCTCAAGAAGCTCGGCGAAAAACTCAAGGATGCCGCCCCACTCGCGCCGGCGAAGGTGGCGAGCGCGGACTAGCCGGCCCAGGAGATTGCCGGTAGCTGCCCCTCATCCGCCTGCCGGCACCTCTGGGTGAAAGGCCGTATTGGCGCAGTTGGCAGACGACTTTGCCGCATGGACATGACGGCTTTGCCGCATGGACATGACGGCTTTGCCGCATGGACATAACCGGGGATCAATCAGCGCCTATGTCACTGCCCGGCATTCCACCCTGCCAGAATCAGTGGTAACCCTTTCATCCGATATGGTTTCCAAGGTCATGACGTGTTTCGATTCCCCCTCTTTATCGCGATCACGCTGATCGTCGCCTTCGGCGGCGGGATCATGATTTCGCTTTATGCGCTGGATGCGACACAGGGTTTCGGGGCGATCAAGCTCGGTGCCTGGGAGGCCTTTCCGGCGTTGCAGACGGTCGAGGCCGATCCTTACGCCAAGTCGCATCGCGCGCGCGCCGGCAAGCTGCTCTATGGCAGCGCCGAGGGCCTGACCTTCACGGCGAGCGTCGACGACGAGGGCGCGCGACTGAATGCCGACTGCCGCTACCGCATCAGCGGGCAGACGCCGCCTGCCCGGCTCTGGACCCTCTTTACCGCCGACAATGGCGGCAATCCGGCAGCGGTGAAGACCGGGCATCCCTCAGCGCTCAATTCCTGGACGGTGCTGCGCAATCAAGACAGCAGTTTCTCGATCGAGATCTCAGCCGTCGCGCAGCCGGGCAACTGGCTGGCCTTGCCAGAGGCCGGCACCTTCCGGCTGGTCCTGACGCTGTTCGACACACCGACAGCCGGCAGTTCCGGCGTGATCGACCTCGCCATGCCGAAGCTCACCAAGACCGGATGCGGCAATGCTTAGGATATTCTTCGCCGTCCTGACCGGCCTTTTCGGCGCAGCCCTGCTGCATCTCATCATCATCCTGTCGCTGCCGCATTTCACCGGAAGGGATGCGGCGACCCGCGTGGAGGCAGAGGGCGACCTCAATAATTTCTACCTGCTCGGCGACCGATATGACGAGGCCGGCCTTGCCAATGGCGACCCCTTCCTGCGCACCGCCGTCTGCTCCTTCGACGTCGAGGATGCGCCGGTACATTTCACCGCCAAGGGCAATGTGCCTTTCTGGTCGATCGCGATCTATGACAGCGCCTCCAACGAGGTCTTCAGCATGAACGACAGGACATCGGTCGGCGGCGCGCTCGATGTGCTGGCCGGCAGTCCCATCCAACTGACAGACCTGCGCAAGAACTTGCCGCAGGAGCTGCAGCAGGCAATCCTGGTGGAAATGGCACGGCCGGACGGCTATGCCGTGCTGCGGACGCTGGCGCCGCAGGCGAGCTTCGATGAGGCTGCGCGCAACTTCCTGACGGAAGCCGGCTGCGAGCAATTCGCCGCTCGCTGAGGTTGAAAAGCGGTTACTTCTTGTTGACGCGCGGCGCGGGCGCCGGACGATGTTTCGGGCTCTCGGCCAACCGCTCGTAGCGGACGCCGGTGAACCAAAGGATCTTGGCTTCGCGGGGCTCTTTGTCCGGGCGACGCGGCGCCCGCGGCCGCCGATCCGCCAATGCGACTACTATTGCCATTCTCGTCTCCATGCACTGCCCGAGACGGATGAAGTTGCGATGGATTTCACCCTGCCCGCCAATATGCGAGCCGGCGCGTCCTGCAGTGCCGGAATGACCGGACCGAGGGCATTCGCGCCTTTCCCACGGCACCTGATTGAAATACCGTGATGCGGAGTTTCAACGATCCAAATACTCAAATCGCGTCGTTCCTATCCGAATTGAGACAGATGACAGTTAACAGTTTACTAATATTCGGCCGGGGCCAAACACAGTTCACGCTACTTCCCTTTAACGCTCGAAGAGTTGATTTGGTTTCACCCCGCCTGCGCAAACGACCGGCTGGAGATCGACGGATAAAATTAGAAGCAATTCATATAGTTGACACGGGGACAGGGAACCCGCCGGCCGGAAAAAGGGCGACGTTGCAGAAATGCATCATGAAAATATTTAATTGCGAGGCGCTCAGATGCGCGTATGTTCGATCATGTCGATCACACGTTTCCGGGCTCCGATCGATCGGGGATTTTTCACGTTCTTGCCGGAATGCGGAGGGCAAGCGATGTCTTTGCTGGTCAATTCATCTTTCTCGCCTGAAGATCTCGACGTGCTGCGTAGTGCGCTTGATGCCTGGTGCACAGAACGGCGCATCGACATCAAAAGCGTCGACGCGCAATTCGCGGCATCCGCAGCACTCGACCTTTATCAGGCCGGTTACGACAGCCGCGAAAAACTGCTGCACGCGCTCCGCGATCACAGGATCGCCTGAGTTTTTCCACCATCACGGCAGCGATGCGCAATCGTCGCAGCACGCCTTCCAAACCACGCATTTTTATATTGCCGGCTAACCATATCGCAACACGTTTCGCGTGTATATTTCTGTTGCATTTTAATAAAATCTTCAGCATGCATTAACCGTACCGGTGTAGGATTTGTTCATAACCGTATGGCCTGACATGCGTTCCGCCAGCGCATATCGGCCCTTGGTCCCCTAATTCTGCGTTTTCGGGGTGTATTTGTGCGTGACCGGTTTCGAGACCTAGAAGGCCCCTTGGCCGTCAGGAAAAAGGACGTGGTATTGATGGCGACTGTCAGCAGTTTCGAGAACCTGTCTCATCCGACACGGTCCGAACTGCGCCAATTCGCCGAACTTTTCATGCCGCTGTTCCAGGCCTCCTCCGACGAGGCCAAGCGCCAGGCGGTCGCCGCCCTTTCTCAATGCAAGAACATGCCAGCCGCGGTGGCGCTGTTCATCGGCAACCAGCCGATCGAGATCGCGGCCCCTTTTCTTACCGCCTCAAAGGCAATCGCCGACGATACGCTGATCACCATCGCGCGCATGCAGGGTGCAACGCATGTCAAGGCGATCGTCAGCCGCGATTCACTCTCGCCGAAGGTCATCGATGCTTTGGTGGCGCTCCGCCAGAGCCAGCCGCGGTCGGCGGCCGCATCGGCGCCGATCATGGAATCGCCGGCGGTTCCACTTTCGCCGGCGCCTACCGAGACCAACGAGGCAGATGCGCTGGAGGAACAGCGGGTTGCCAATGAAGAGGCGTTGCGCGAGCGCATCCTCGGCCTTGCCGGCCATCTCGGCCGTGCCGACAAGGACAGGCTCGGTCTGCGCACGCTCACCGACATTCAGGAGGCGCTGCTGGTGCGCTTCGCCCGCTCGCGTGAGGCCACGCATTTCGCGACCGCACTTGCCGATGCGCTTTCCGCCAGCCGCTGGCTTGCCGAGCGCATCATGCTCGATCTTTCCGGCCAGCAGCTCGCCACGACGCTGACGAGCCTCGGCATGGGCTTTCTCGATGCTGTCTTCGTGCTCGAAAGGCTCTATCCGCACCTTGCCGAACAGCACCACAACGTCACTCGCGGCTGGATGGTGCTCGATGCGCTCGACCCGGAAGAATGCCACGAACGCGTCGAAGCCTGGAGGCGCGCCGATCGCTACACCTATAAGCCGGAAGCGCCCGATGCGGCCGCACCGGCGGCAACACCCGACTATCGCTTCATCCGCCAGGCGCCGCCGCAGCGCGACATGCGCGTCATGGGGCGGCGGTCTCGCTGAATTAGAACGACTAACCTCACCGCATGGCGAGCTGTTCGAAAAGGTGAGAAGCTGACGCGCGTCTTGGCTATCAGCCGTCCTTCGCAATCGGGATCATATCCCCCAGTTCCTCCGCCTCCAATTCGACGATCCAGAGATCGGGGTCGAATTTGCGTTCGCGCTCCAGCATCGCGCGGACAGCTTCCGGATCGCTCCGCGACAGGCGGACCTCGAACAGGCGGTCGCCGGCCTGGCCTTCGTCGAAGGCGGTCTGGGGCGCCGGCGCATAGAGCGTTTCCAGGCCGTTGCGGAAGTGCTGGCGGATGAAGATCGCACCCGCTTCCTCCGCACCCTTCTTCTCGACGGCGGCGAAATCGCCGCTGGCGAAGACGCGGCGCAGGAGGGCGGAAACGAAGATGTCGGCGCGTAATCTCATCGGTGCGGTATAAAGCATGTCGCGCAAAAGTGTGCAGCAGTTTTGCGATAAGGACATGCGGGAAATAAAGACTTAAAGCGCGAGACGTGAATCTGAAAGATTGCACGTGCTTTAGACGGGCGCAGGCGTCGGCAATCCGCGGTCAAATTTTGACCTCGGGGCCAGACCTTGATCCCCAAATCAGACCTTGACTGCCAACCGCAATCCGCCCCAATGCCGTCCGCGCACTGTGATCGGAGCGGAGATATCCTTCATCATCACGAAATTGCCGCCGCCCATGTCGCGCCTGTAGGTCTGGACGAGGAAGGGCGCGGTGCTGCGGCCGGCGGCAAGGCCGACGCGATCGGCGAAGATGCGGCGATTGCGGCAATTGGCAGTGTTCCAGACGGTGTCGCCAGGCCGCTGGGCTTGCGAGAATTTTCGGTTGTGGGTCGGCAGATAGCCGTTCTCGTCGATCGCCGCGCAGAAGGCGATGCGCTCGTCCAAGGTTGTGACGGGTTCCTGGATCGGCGGCAGCAGACGGTCGGTGAGTTCGGTGAAGGCTGCCATCATCTGTGCCGGATCGGAGCGTGGTATCGGCCGATACCGCCGGTCGAAAAGAGCATCGAGCCCGATCTGCCCTTCCGCGACGGCGCGCTCGAAGGCGCCGGAAATCTGTCTTGCCACCGACTGCGCTTCCTCGATCCAACGGCTGTCGGCGGTCTTGACGCCGGCGCTCGCCGTCAGCTGGATCAGGGTTTCCGAGAGGCCGACAACGCTGTCGACGCGTTTTGCCGCCTGCTGCAGCCTGACATTCGAGCCGGCGACCTCGGCCGACATCTCGCCGAGTTTCTCGACGAAGCCGGCGCATTGCTGATCGACCGCCTCGGTGGTGTTGGCCATGACAGTCGAACTGTCCAGGATGCGGGTGATGACATGTTCCATGCTTTCGAAGGCGCCGCGCATCGCCTCCGACTTGTCACGCACGCCGGCTGCACTGTCGCGCGCATCGCTGCCGGCGGCCGACAGCCGGTCGATCTTCACGCGCAGTTCGTCCAGCGTCTGCTGGATTGAGCCGGTCGCCTTCGAGGTCTGCAGCGAAAGCGCGCGGACCTCGGTGGCGACGACCGCAAACCCCTTGCCCGCATCACCGGCGCGCGCCGCCTCGATCGCGGCGTTCAGCGCCAGCAGGTTGGTCTGGCGGGCGATGGTGCTGATCTCCTCGGCGATATTATCGACGTCGGCAAGCGACTTCGAGAAGCCGGCGATCTCAGCGCCGATCTCGTTGGAGGACTGGACCATGTGGCCAATCTCGGCGACGGAGCCCGTCAGGCGGTCGGCCGATTCTTTCAGCATGTGGCGGGCCTCGGCCGCCGTGCGGTCGGTCTCGCGCAGCGACATGGCGACCGAGCGGTTGGTCTCGGCAATCGAAAGCGCGGTGCGGGTAACATGATCGAAGGCGGAGGCATGCCGGGCCGACATTCCCGCCATGTCCTGGATGGCGCCGGCGATATCGACGAGATCGATGCCAAGGGTGGAGGCTTCTTCGGCAAGACGCAGCAGGATGCGGCGCAGCGCCTCGCGATCAGGCCCTCCCGCTTCGACCGCCGGCTCTCCGGCCAGATCGTCTATCGCCTTCAGCGCATGCATGTCCGACGCTCCTCCGCCCAATCAGAAAAGCTTCCGTCAACATGGTTAATAAGTTGCAAACAGCAGCCTCGCCTTAGACTTAGGTTGTAGGGCGAAGCCAACCGTGCGGCATCATGGCGGCTAGATCGCGCCGATTTCCTTGAGTTTCTTCAGCACCGCCTGGTTCGGCTCGCCGTCTTCGGGCAGGTTGTAGTGCTTCTGAAAATGGCGGATGGCCGCGCGGGTCTGCTCGCCGGCGACGCCGTCGACGCCGACATTGGCATAGGCCATGTTGGAAAGACCCTTCTGGATCTTCAACACCAGGTCGACATTGGTGATTTGGCTTGATGGAACCTGCTTTGCCGCCGATGGAACCGTTTTGACGGTCTTCTCGGCGCTGCGGATCGCCGCTGCCACCGGGTCTTCAGCCGCCGCCTTCGAGCTGACATCCTCGGGCGGCTTTTCGGCGGGTACGGTCGAGGGGCCGGCGGCATCGGTCTTGAGCGCCACTAGCACCTCCGGTGTCGGATCGCCGGTCTGGGTCATGCCGACGGTCTCTTCGAAGAAGAGAATGGCCGCACTGGTGCGGGGGCCGATGATGCCATCGGGTATGCCGTTATAGAGGCCGCGGCGCACCAGCTGTTGCTGGATGTCCATGACGAGCTGGCTCGGCTGCTGGCCGGGTGCGGCAGGCGCCGGCGTCGCGTTGGTGGTGGCGGTATCCTGCGGCCGTTCGATCCGGAAGGTGGTGACGTCACCCTGTTGCTCCTCGGCCGGGCGGCGGGCGCCGAGCACGGTCGGAGATTGAGGATCGCGGGTGCGGAAAATTGGATGCGGATGCAGGCCCGGCTGATACCAGAGCGCATTGGCGGCGACGAAGGAGAAGATGACGGCGAAGGTGATCGTGCCGCCGGCGACCGACGGATTGCGGCCGATAACGCCGCCGAGCACGGATGCGCCCTGCAGGCCGAGCCCGCCGAGGGCGCCAGCGCCTGACATCAGAAGGCCCGGCTGCTGCCGTCCCCTTTTTCCCTTAGGCGATTTTCGCTTGCGCGCGGCCATCGAAACGCCCCTCTTCTAATTCTGCACCTGTGTTGACCGCGCCCTTCAGCCGCGGCGGAAACTCGACAGTCGCGCCATGGCCGGCGTCTTCGGCGTGCTGGGCACCCGAGCCGTCCATTGCGATCTCAATGGTAATGATCGTGCCTTCGCCCGGCTGGCTGGCGATGGCGAAATACCCGCCATGCAGCGCCACCAAGCCCTTGACCAGGGAGAGACCGAGGCCGGAGCCTTCGAACTGTCGGGTATAGTCGTTCTGGATCTGGACGAAGGGCTGGCCGAGCAATGCCAGCTTGTTGGCCGGGATGCCGATGCCGGTGTCGCTGACCGTCAGCTTGAGGATGCCGTCGCGCGCTGCCGCATCGACCGAGACCACGCCGCCGGCCTCGGTGAACTTTATGGCATTGCCGACGAGATTGATGAGGATCTGCTGGATGGCCCGCTGATCGGCGACGACCTCGCCGAGGCCGCGCTGGATACGGCTCGTCAGGGTGAGGCCCTTGGTCTTCGCCTGCAATGCCAGCATCGATTCGCAGGATTTGACGGAGCTTGATATGTCGAAGGCTTCGAGGATCAGCTCGTAGCGGCCGGCTTCGATCTTGCTCATATCGAGCATGGTGTTGACGACGGACAGCAGATGCGCGCCGGATTCGCGGACCAGGCCGACATATTCGCGCTGACGGTCGTTTTCGAACTTGCCGAAATATTCGCCGATCAGGATATCGGAAAAACCGAGAATGGCGTTCAGCGGCGTGCGCAGCTCATGGCTGACGGCGGCGAGGAAGCGCGATTTGGCATCATTTGCCGATTCGGCATCGGCCGCGCGGTTCTGGGCTTCGTCACGCAGCTGCTGCTCGACGGAGACATCGCGCAGCTGGGCAATAACGGCGGCAAGCTCGCCGTCGGCATCGCGCCGGGCCGTCATGTCCATTCTCAGATAGGCAAACTGGCGCTGATCGCGCGAGACCGAGGGCCGGTCGAGGCGCAGGTCGACGCTCTGAGCATCCTCGCCCCGGCGCAGGCCATCGAGCGCCTGCAGGAAAAGGATGCGGTCGGAGACATGCACCTGCTCGAGGAAGCCCCTGCCCTTCGGATCGCGCATCCAGGCAAGGAAATCGCGTCGGTCGCGACCACCGACGGTCGCCACACTGCCATGCGGGTCGAGGAAGAAGACGAGGCCCGGGGTGGCGGCAAGGAAGAAATCCTCGGCCGACTGCGTGGCGATACCGGCGGACGAGCCCTGACGGGCGAGCGCGATGCTGCCGACGGCGGAAAAGAGAAAGGCGGCGCAGACCATGGCGACACCTGCCGGCAGCGCCACGGCCGGACTGGTGACCGCCGAAAGACCGATAGGAGCGGCAACGAGAGCAGCCGACGAGAGCAGCACGAGGCGGCGCAGGATCGCGAGCTCGCGTTGGCGCACGGCTTCACCGCCGCCCGTCCGGGAGAGCCAGCTTGTCGCTGCCCGGTCTACGAGGGCCGTCATCCAGCCGCCAATGTTACTCATTACACGCACGCAATACCTGCCCGAAAGGCTGTCTATCGATCCGGACAATAGGCCTTGGCGACTTAAAGAAAGGATAAGGCAAAAGCGCTGTTCACAGCCAGAAACGGCCGAAATTCTCGTTTTGAAGCATCTGGAAGGCTCTTTGCCTTTTGTGGTTAATAGGGGGTAAGCGACGGATTTTCCTCATATTTCAGCATTGCGTTAACTCCTGTGGCAAGGCGAGCCGGCAAAAGTCCTGCAATTGCAAGCAGGTGCTGCCCTGATGCTTAACGGCGATCGCTCGCATTCGACTAAAATACGGCTCAAATGCCGTTCGCTAAAATTTGAACTAAATTTGCCGCAAATGCGCGTGAGTTTCGAAAAGCGGCATTCGCAACTTGGCGGTAGGGTGAAAACACACCGGACAACCGGCCTGATTCGGCGACAAGAACCGGACGGGGAAAACAGGATGGGCAACGACAATGTGGTTTCTGATCAAAGGATCCTTCTGGTTTGGCCTCGTGCTCGTGCTTCTTTCCGTCTTCAGCACGGAGAATTCCGACAAGCTCGCCAACGGCCCGCAATTGCAGCTTTCCGACGCGTTCACGGCGGCAAGCGGCGCCTATGACTATTTGACCGGCATGTGCTCGGAGAAACCCGAGGTCTGCGCCAAGGGCACCGAGACCCTCACCGCACTCGGCTACCGGGCCCGCGAAGGCGCCCGCGTTGCCTATGAACTTCTCGACAGCCAGTTCAAAGATGAGGCGCCGGCAACCGCAAAGCTTGCCGAACCGCAGATGCCGGTGGCGCTCAACATGCCTTCCCTCACCACGCCTGCCATCCAGGAAAAGGTGCGCGAGGCCAAGGCCGCGCTCAACCAGCCGATGCCTTACCGTCCGCCGGTCGAGGATGATGCCTCGCCTGAGGCGGTGGTGACCGGCGCCATTCCGCTGCCGACGCCGAAGCCGGCGACCTGACCCTTAACCAGCTTGCATCGGTGGTCCGCATGACGCGGAGATGCCCCATGCCTGACGTGCCTGCCCTGTTTAATTCAGCATGTTGCTGCGCCGTGAGGATGCCCATCCCTCACGGCGTTTCTTTTTAACGGTTCAAATCTGCCGGTCTTTCACCTATATGCAGTCTTAGAGCATTTCCTGACGCATTCCGGACGCAAAACCGCTGCGCACTTTTGCTGGAACTGCTTCAATAGTGAAAGGCTTCTCCATGGCATCCCTCGACCAGATCATCGACGACTTCGCTTTCCTGGACGATTGGGAAGACCGCTACCGCTATGTCATCGAACTCGGCAAGGCGCTGCCCGACTTGGCGGAGGAGAAGCGTACCTCCGAGAATAAGGTGATGGGCTGCGCCAGCCAGGTGTGGCTGGTGAGCCATACGGCGGGCGATCCCGACAATCCCGTCATGAGCTTCGAGGGTGATTCCGACGCCCATATCGTGCGCGGCCTCGTCGCCATCGTGCTTGCCACCTATTCCGGCAAGACGGCCTCCGAGATCGCCGGGCTCGATGCCTTCGAGATATTCTCGAAGATCGGCCTGGTGGAGAACCTGTCATCGCAGCGTTCGAACGGACTGCGGTCGATGGTGAACAGGATCCGCGAAGAGGCAAGAGTCCGCGCTGCGGCTTGACCGTACTCGTGGCTGGCCTGCTTTGATGGCCCCAGGACGGGCGAGCGGGTCGGTGCCGGCTCGGCAATCGAGTATATTAACACTTTCTCATAGTATAGGAATACATTCTAAGCCTGTCGGCAAAGCATAAGACGGGACCGCTTACGCTGTCGTGGCGTCCGGCCGAAACGGGCCGGCCGGTCGACCATCCAACTCCGTTTGAGCCAACAGAATGCTTCAATCTAACCCGGAAAGGCTCTAAATATCGGAATGAGTATTTCTTCGTCTTGAAAAAGCACACAAAAAGCCGGGCAAAAGACCCGGCTTTTTGTCGTCGATGCTTTCGAAAAAGCTCAGCCGCGGCCGCGCTTGCGGCGCTGCCCGAGGCCCATTTCCTTTGCCAGGCGCGAACGCGCTTCGGCATAAGCGGGCGCTACCATCGGGTAATCGGTCGGCAGGTCCCACTTCTCGCGGTATTCTTCCGGCGAGAGGCTGTGATGCGTCATCAGGTGACGCTTCAGGGACTTGAAGTTGCCGCCGCATTCCAAACACGTGATCTGCTCGTCCTGTACGGACTTGCGGACAGAAACTGCAGGCTTCTGCTTTTCGACGATCGCCGCAGCAGGCTGCGGTACGGACGTGTTGCTCAGTGCCGAATGCACGTCGGAAATCAGATTGGCCAGGTCGCTGACCGGTACAACATGGTTGCTGACATAGGCCGCGACGATGTCGGCTGTCAGTTCTACAAGCAGCTCCGGCGCATTGCCGGTCGCTATATCCGTCATATTCTTTCTCCTGTTAGCATGCTCAAACGGTCTTTGACTGACACGCCAAAGACCCGCCTCGTAGAAGCGAACAGCAAAAGCACAGGAAGCGACCTTCTGTTTCGAAAAACGCGAAATCCACCCCTAGATTCCGAAGAGCGTGACCTGTTCTTATACTGCCTGACTGGAAACCACTACGTCATGCCCCAGGCGATGGCCTCAGTTTAGACATTAAAAATCAAAACTGAGGGACTTGGAAGCAGTACGATTGCAATCCACAATCAGAACTCTACTTGCATTTTCAAATACCATCGTTTGGTCGAAAGGCCAATTATTATTTGTCGTTTTTCTTGAGAAAAAATGACAGATGAAGAATTGAGGGGCTCTTCGGCAAGCTTTACTCACAGCTTCCTGTGCATAAGTTTTGCATAAATCTGGTAAAGTCCCCGAACAGCATAGGCTCAACGATCCCTGATATCGTCACGGACCGAGAGTGCACCGAGATCATATCCCGAACGATGGGCAGCTCTGGCAAGCAGGTGGGCGGACACCGGCGCCGTCAGCAGGAAGAAGACGAAACCGGCAATGGCGCGGGCGAGAATCGCCGGGTCCTCTGAATAGAGGCCGGCGGCAAGGAGCAACAGGCCGGAGCCGACAGTGCCCGCTTTCGAGGCCGAGTGCATGCGCGTATAGAGATCGGGCAGCCTGACCAGGCCGATCGCCGCCGCAAGCGCAAAGAAAGCACCGGCAATCAGCAGCAGGGCGGTGACGGCAGCCACCATATAATCGATCATCGCTTCTTCCCCCCTGCCCGGCGCTTTTGCGTGTTGCCGTTTGCCGCAGCGGCGGGCGGCTTCGATTTGATGTTGCCGCGCGACAGCACGAATCGGGCGAAGGCGACTGTCGCCAGGAAACCGACGAGGCCGAGCGAAATGGCGATATCGATATAGAGCGAAAACCCGGTCTTGACCGCGATGACGGCGATGAAGCCGATGGCGATGCCGGTCAGCATGTCGAGGGCGAGGATCCGATCCGGCAATGTCGGACCGGCAACGACGCGCCAGACGGTCAGAATCAGCGCCAGGCCGAGAATGACGAGTGCGGCCGAGGATGCGAGTGCGACGATGGCGGCAGGTGTGATCACCGGAAGGCCTCCATGATCTTGCGTTCGAAACCGTTGGCGATATCACGCTTGGTCGTCTCGGGATCGGAACAATCGAGCGCGTGCACATAGAGCGTGCGGCGATCTGCAGAGACGTCGACCGAAAGCGTACCGGGTGTCAGCGTGATGAGGTTTGCGAGCAAAGTGATCTCGAAATCGCTCGTCACCGTCAGCGGCAAGGCGAAGATGCCGGGCTTCAGCTTCATATCGGGCGAGAGGACAGTGACCGTGACCTTCCAGGCCGACAGCGACAATTCCTTCAGGAACAGAGCGGCGAGCGAGAGCACCGGGAGGACACGGGGGATATGTCCCTTGCCGCCGAATGACTCGCGGATGATGACCAGCGCCAAGGCCCCGAGCAGCAAGCCGAGGACGAGATTGTGCAGCGAGGCGCTGCCGGTAACAGCGACCCAGGCAATGGCAAGCAACAGGTTGAAGAGGAAGAAGATCACGGCGCGCGCCCTTCCGGGAAGACCGAATGAAGATAGGCCTGGGGATCGGCCAGGCCGGCAGCGGCCGATTGCGACAGCGCCAGCAACTGTTCCGGCAGGATGCCAAAACCGACGACCAGCGCTGTCAGTGCCGCGAGCGGCAGGCCCGTGCGCCACCTGGCCCCGGGCGGCCTCCGGGCTGTCGGCGACGATGCTATCGGCGTCGGAGCTATCGGCGCCGGGCGCCAATAGGCGAGCAGGAAGAGACGGCCGAAGGCAATCGTCGTCAGAAAACCGCCGAGGAGGATCGAGGCCGCTAACCACCAGGCACCGAGATCAAGCGAGGCCTTGACGAGAATGACTTTCGGCCAGAAGCCGGAAAAGGGTGGCAGGCCGCAGGCGGCAAGGAAGAGCACGAGGGAGAGCGCGGTAAAGCCGCCGCTTTGCCTGTAGAGCCCGCCGAGGGCCGAGAGAGAAAAGCCGCCGCCGCGCCGGGCGATCTCGCCGGCGGCAAGATAAAGCGCCGTCATCAGCACCATGGAATGGAGCGCATAGAAGACAGCGCCGCTGATGCCGCCAAGGCCGCCGAGTGCGACGCCCGCCAGCATATTGCCGATGCCCGATATGACGACATAGCCGAACAGCCTACGGATATCGTTTTCGGCAAGCGCTCCGAGAGCGCCGACGACAATGGTCGCGACGGCGGCGAGCGCGATCACCAGGCTCAATTCCTGGCGCTCCATCGGCAACAGCATGACCATCACCCGGATCAGCGCGTAGATGCCGACCTTAGTGAGCAGGCCGGCAAACAGCGCGGAGACCACGATGCGCGGCGTATGGTAGGCGGCGGGCAACCAGAAATTGACCGGGAAGGCTGCCGCCTTCATGCCGAAGGCGAGCAGGAAGAGGCTTGCCAGCGTCATCAGCGGCGCCGTGCCGCGCAAATCCCCGGTTTTTGCAGCGATATCGGCCATATTGAGCGTGCCGAAGGCGGCATAGAGAATGCCGACGCCGACCAGAAACAGGGTCGTGGCAATCAGATTGAGCACCGCATATTTCAGCGCGCCGTCGATCTGCTCACGTTCGGAACCAAGGATGATCAGCCCGAAGGAGGAGATCAGCAGCACCTCGAACCAGACATAGAGATTGAAGATATCGCCGGTGAGAAAGGCGCCGGTGACGCCGGCCATCAGCAGCATCAGCAGCGGGAAGAAGCCGTATCGCCGGCCGCTTTCGCCGATATCGGCCAGCGCATAGATGCCACCGGCGAGTGCGGCCAGAGCTGCGGTGAAGGCCATCAGCGCACCGAAGAGATCGACGGTGAAGGCAATGCCGAAGGGCGGCAGCCAGCGGCCCATGACCATGGTCAGCGGCCCGTCGGCCGCGACCTTGGCAAGCAGCGCCGCATCGATCAGCGCCAGCGCCGCAAGACCCGGAATAGCAAGCCAGGCCTGCAGGCGGGGATAGCCGCGCAGCATCAGCAGGACGGCGCCGAGCGTGATGCAATGGGCGACCGGCAGGATGGCAAGCCAATGACCGATCGGCACCGGAGCGGTGATCAGGGCGGCGGAGAGATCCACGGTGGCGGTGGGGGCGGCCATGCGATTAGGTTTCTTTTCCGGTCGGCGAGGCTTGCTCCCTCTTCTCCCCAGCGGGGAGAAGGTGGCCCGAAGGG
>NZ_VSZV01000236.1:0-15881 GCF_008919455.1 Rhizobium sp. PEPV16 | reverse complement strand
CGCCGGTGGCAGCAAGCAGAGCACACATGACGAAGGCGCTCATATAGATGCGCGAGACGTTGATGCCCGAGCGGCGCGCTGCTTCCCTGTTGCCGCCGACGGCATGCATGGAGCGTCCCCATTTGGTGCGCGTCAGCGCATAATTCATGGCGGCGGTGAGCCCGACGAAAAGGCCGAACATCCACGGAATGCCGCGCGACTGGTTGAGATAGAACGCGACAGCTTCCAGGGCGAGTGTGATGATGACGGCGCGCAGAAGCAGCCCACGGGCCGATTTTGCCGACAGGCCAGCCGCCCGCCGGCGCGCCGAGGTGCGGTAGCTGGAGAAGAAGAAGGCAATGCCGGCAAGCGCCACCAGCAGATAGGCGACCGGGTCCGGCATGACCATGATCTGGCCGAAACTCACGAGCCAGGAACCATAGGGAAGATTGATCGAACCGGTCGCTCCGAGGATATAGAGCTGCAGGCCGAGAACCGCGAGCAGCCCCGACAGCGTCGACACGAAGCTCGGCATCCCGAAGCGGTTGAAGAGAAACGCGTAGAGTGAGCCGATCAGGGCGCCGATAATCATGGCGGCGAGGATCGCCAGGACCACCGGCCAGCCCTGGTTGACCCAGAAGACGCCGACCAGTGCCGAGGCGAAGCCGCTGACGGAGCCGACGGACAGATCGATCTCACCCACCATCAGGATGCAGACGATACCCAGCGAGATGACGCCGACGGTCGAGCAGTCGAACAGCATGTTGACGAGGTTGCTGCTCGAGAGAAACACCGGATTGAGCGCCTGGAACACCGTCCAGATGATCGCCAGGCCGACAATGACCGGCAGCGAACCGAGATCGCCGGAGCGGATGCGATCCCCAAAGGCGCGGATCGAGCCGGCAAGGCTATCGTCGTGGTGCACTCTTTCGTCACGTCGGTCGAGGAGCGCAGGTGCTGCGGGTTCATTCTGGATGGTCTTCATCATGGCCTGCCCTCCTCGTTTTGTTGGCTTTGCGCCTTGCGGCGCATCGCGCGGCGGGAGACGGAATTGTTGGATGCGCCGGTGATGGCGCTGACGAGCTGTTCGTTGGATGCGTCGGGCGGCATGGTGCCGTTGTTGCGGCCGAGCCGAAGGACGACAATACGGTCGGCGACGGCGCGAACATCCTCCATATTGTGGCTGATCATGATGACGGCGAGGCCGCGCTCCCGCACGCGCTCGATGAGGTCTAGTACCTCGGCGGTCTGGGCAACGCCGAGCGCTGCTGTGGGTTCGTCGAGCATGATCAGTTTCGGTTGGAGCAGCAGCGATCGGGCGATCGCTACCGTCTGGCGCTGTCCGCCGGAGAGCGAGGCGACGGGTTCGCGCACGCTCGGAAGGCGGGCCGAAAGCTCGTTCAAGAGCTTCCAGGCGGCGATCTCCATCGTGACTTCATCGAGCTGATAGGGGCTGAGCTCCTTGCCGAGAAAGATATTGGCGACGACGTCCAGATTTTCGCAAAGCGCCAAATCCTGGAAGACGGTTGCGATGCCGAGGTCGAGAGCGGCGCTTGGGCTCGACAGGTTGACCGGTTTGTCTTCGAAGAAGATCGTGCCCGAGCTTGGCTGGTGCACGCCGGCCAGGATCTTGACCAGCGTCGACTTGCCGGCGCCGTTGTCGCCCACCAGCGCCACGACCTCACCGGCGTATACGTCGAGTTCGATATCGGTGAGCGCCGACACCGCCCCGAAGTTCTTCGATATTCCGCGCAGACTGAGGACAGGCTGACGGGAAGGGTCAGGAGTATGAGAGGTTTCAGACATCGCCTGGCCTTTCGAAAAGCGAAAATCGGAAGCGCGACCGGTGGCCCGGCTGCGCTTTCCCTTGGCTGGATTACTTGGTGATGCCGAGTTTCTTGCAGCCGTCGGCATAACGGCCGGTGCACAGCTCCTCGGCGGTGTTGATCTTCTTGTCGATGATCTCGGCCTTGAGGTTTTCGGCGGTAACGACAGCCGGTACGAAGAGCTGTGCCGGCGTGTCGTAGAGCGTCATTTCGGCCTTGATCGTTTCTCCGGCCAAGAGCTTCACTGCGACGTTGGCAGCGGCAGCGGCGACGATTTCACTCGGCTTGGAAATCGTATTGTACTGATCCCCTGCTATGATCAGCTGCAGCGCAGCGATCGTCGCATCATTGCCGGTGACCGGCGGCACCGGATCGACACCCGCCGCCTTGAAAGCTGCGATGGCGCCGCCGCCGGTGCCGTCATTGGCAGCGACCACGCCGACGATCTGCTTGCCGAAGCGGGTGATCTGCCCGCCTGCCCATTGCTGGGCGTTCGCGGGCTGCCAGTTGGGCGTGTCGAATTCGGCAAGCGTCTTGTATCCGCCGCTCGCCAGGCCCTCATGAATGCCGTCCTTGATCAGCCCGGCAGCCGCATCGGTCGGTGAACCGTTGATCTGCAGGATGCCGCCGCCATCGGTCGGCACGTTCTGTGCCTTCAGATGCTGGACGAGCGATTCCGCAATCGCCTTGCCGATCGCCTTGTTGTCGAAGGAGACGTAGAAATCGGCCTTCCCCTTCGGGATCGGACGGTCATAGGCAATGACCTTGACGCCCTGGCTCTGTGCGAGCTGGACGAGCGATGCGGCGGCCGCCGAATCCACCGGGTCCAGCACGATGACCTTGGCGCCTTGGGTGATGGCAGAATTGAACTGTTGCTGTTGTTTTGCGATATCGGCATCGGCGTTCTGATAGAGAACCTTGCATGACGCGCAAAGTTTCTTCATTTCCGCGACGAAGCCCGGGTGGTCGTGCTCCTCGTAGCGGGTCGAGCCCTGGTCGGGCATGAGGAATGCCACTGTCGCATCCGAGACGGCCGTTTGCGCAAAGGCGGACGTACCGCCCAGTAAAGACAGGACAAATACCGCGGCGCCTGCCGCCCGTGTTGAGAATTTCATCATTTCCATCTCCTCCCATTGAAAAAATTGTGTAGTGATCGCACTGTTCTGTGGTGGCCGTTCGGCTGAAGGAACGGTCGCGCCTGTCCCGGCGGTTTGACGGTTTTGAGGACAAGCATCTCCGATCACGAGCCGCTCATCGCGTGCCCGCGTTCAAGTCAGTGTCAGTTTTCGTTCCTCCTCCTCGTCCTCCTCGTCCCTTGGACGTGCTCGTTCGGCTCCTCTAGGCCGCCTTTGCCACGTTGATATTGTCACCCAACAACCGTCGGAAACGGGAAGGCGTCATGCCTTTTTCCGCGAGAAACTGCCGGTTGAAGTTAGACAGATTGTTGAAGCCTACCTCGAAGCAGATATCGGTGATCGATGCGTGGTCATCGCTCATCAGTATCTGGCAGGCCAGGTTGATGCGCAGGCGTTTGACATATTGCACCAGCGACATGCCTGTATGGCGGCGGAAGCCGCGCGAAAAGGCGCCCGTCGATTGTCCAGCAATCGCCGCGAGATCGGCTTCGTCGAAGGATTTGGTCAGGTGTTCCCTGATATAGGCGAGCGCTTTGTTGATGCCGGCCGACATGTAACCGGAGGGATCGGGCAGATAGCTCGGGCTGGCGAGAAGCTGCGCATCCTGTGCGCGGCTGAGCAGGCCGACGATCATCATGAAAAGCTCGATACGGCGCACACCCTGCGCCTGCTGCACCTCGTTCATCAAAGGTGCGACCTGCCGGCTGGTCTCGGCGCCGAAAAGCACGCCGCGGCGGGAGGCTTCGAGAACAGGTTCGAAGGGGCCGAGTTCGGCCAGCACCTTCATCGTGTCGATGATGAAATTCTCGCTGAACTGGATGAGCTGGCATCGAAGCGGGATGCTCGATCCCGTCGGGACATCGCTGATCCAGTTATGAGGAAGATTAGGCCCGGCAAGCACAAGATTACCAGGCTCGAACTCGCCGATGAAGTCGCCGACGAAATAGCGTCCTGTTGTCGCCACGACGAGATGAAGTTCGTATTCAGGGTGAAAATGCCAACGAACCGTATGGTAGGGATAGCCATGCGCCTTCGTTGCGAAAGATTCGCCCGGACGGATCTGAATGACTTCCAAGTCAGGTTCCATTGCTTCCTCCTCCGAGGGCGGTTCCAAGCCGCCAGCCAAAGTCCCTTTTTGGCTTTATTGTTGAAGGGGAGTGTAATGGGCTCGTGTCATGCCCGCCACCACGATTCCCGGCTAAAACCGATACTTTTTTGACAATCGGCGCTGGGTAGCCGGTGTAAAGACGGCAGTAATTCGCCTTGCACATCGTCCAAGGGCGGGCCTCAGGCGGCCAAGGCTGCAATCACGTTTCTGACAAGCGCAGAAGAAGACAGCCGGCTCGTGGCGCAGCTCGGGGTGCCGATCGCGCCGACACGCACGGAAACGCCGCCGCGGGCATTGGCGATCGCAAACATCGACTCATCGGTGAGGTCGTCGCCGATGGTAATCGGGCAGCGGTTCTTGAAGGGGTCGGACTGGAAAAACCGCTCCAGCGCATCGCCCTTGCTCGACCGTGCCGGACGCAGCTCGAACACCATCTTGCCAAGCTGCAATGCCCAGTTCGGCCCGGCGAGCTCCGCATAGTGGTGCATGCGCTCTTCGAGCACCTTTTCATATTCGGGCGCGAGCCTGTAATGGGCGGCAACGGCCGCACCCTTATCCTCGATCAAGACTCCAGGATAGTGCTCGGCTTCCGTGGTCAGCGCATGCTTCAGCGCCTGAAACTCAGCTGTGGCCTCGACCGTCTGCATGCCCGCGGCGTTCCTGATTTCCGCGCCGTGGAGGCCTGCTGTCGGAAATGCAAAGGGTTTGAACAGCTCGTCTGCGTAGGCAAGCGATCGTCCGGTGACCAGCGCCAGGGCCCCGCCGAGCTTGTTCGACAGGCGATGAAGTTGTCCGGGAAGAGCCTCCGGGACCTCGATCGCATCCGGTGTGGGCGCGAGATTGAGCAGCGTCCCGTCGATATCGAGAAACATCGCCCAGTGATCGGGCTCTTCCAAGACCAGTGAAAGCATTTCCTGAGTAGCGTCGTCGTCTTGCACGGCATTCTCCAAACTCTGCAACCATTGAAGCTAGGTCGCCGGCCGACGAGGACAAGGTGGCTTTTCAGACTCCGGAACATCCAGAGGTTAGTCCGCGTTGTATCCCGCCGCCCGTTCGAGCACTCGCACCGTAGAAGGTACATTGATGGCCAAAAGCAGTTCCGATCCCCGCGATGAGGTCAATGCCCCGTTGGCGCATGGCGCGTTAAACCTGCCATTGGTGACGATCGACGATTACAACAACGAACTGCGTGACAAGGATGGTTTCGTTGGCGACAACGCAAACAAGAAGACCTTCCAACAGAAGCTCGACGATTGGAGAAAACGCATCCGCAAGGTCGGAGACGACCCGATCGGCAAGACCGCGACGGAGAAGCTGTCCAAGAAAAAAATCGACGCTATTTTGAAGGGCGATGATTTGGCGGCGGCGGCGTTGGTCATGGGGGCAGTGGAGGATTTTGCGCAAGACTTTGCCGATGTGATAGGCAAGTTTCTGAAGGACAAACGCTGGGGAAAGACAGAACGTATCGTCGTTGGCGGCGGCTTCCGTCGGAGCCACTTTGGCGAACTAACAATCGCCAGGACCATGGTCATTCTCAAAGCGGCCGGCGTCGACGTCGAAGTCGTGCCGATCGTTCACCACCCCGATGAGGCCGGATTGATCGGAGCGGTCCACCTGATGCCGCGCTGGATGTTCAAAGGTCACGAGGCGATCCTCGCTGTCGATATCGGCGGCACGAACGTTCGCGCCGGCGTCGTTCAATTCGGAAAGGACGACGTGCCGAATTTTGCGGATGCGAGCGTCTGGGAATCCGCCATCTGGCGTCATGCCGACGATGAGCCAAGCCGCACCGCCACCATCGAGAAGTTGGTCGCAATGTTACGGGATCTGATCGGCAAGGCCGAGAAGGCCAATCTCAAGCCGGCGCCGATCATCGGGATCGCATGCCCCGGCATCATCAAAGCCGATGGCTCCATCGAACGTGGCGGACAGAACCTGCCGGGCGGAAACTGGGAGAGTGATAGCTTCAACCTTCCGGCCGCACTGATGAAGGCCATTCCTGAGATCGGCGACGACAGCACATTCGTGATGATGCACAACGATGCCGTCGTGCAGGGATTGTCGCAGATCCCTTTTATGAACGACGTGTCGAGATGGGCGGTGCTGACCATCGGCACGGGGTTGGGCAACGCGCATTTTACCAATCGAGAGGGAACGAAGGTGCGATAGCGGAATCCTGTCCCGCGCGTGCCGGCTAAAGAAACGCGAAATCGACCGAGATGCCGATTCGGCCGCCGCGGTGGAGCATTATGGTAAATAGCAGGTAAACAAGAAGGAATTCCGTAGACGGAAGCGAACTGGCCAATAAGTTCCGCTAGGAGAGATTGCCGCTCTGCGAAAAATGGAATGATATCTGGCCGATCAGGCTGGCGCGAAACGTCCGCGATACCAACGCACGATCCTAACCAGCACATCGATCATACCCGCCGAGACCTGATTCGCCTAGCATGCGCTGTTGTGATCTTCGGGGATGATGACCGCCGCGGGATGTCGCAACCCTATTCGCGTTCAACTGCCGGCATGTGATTGCACTGGTGTCATCTACCGGCCTGGCCGTTAATCGGATCTCCGGATAGACGAACTCCCACCCCTTTAACGCCAGTTGCCCCCAGTACTCAGCCGACTTAGATCGGCGAGAAAATTCAGGTTAGACGTCCCCTCCCCCGATAGCGCGCAGCAGCGGCGCTCTCCCGTCGTAAGACCCGCAGCCGGCACTTCGCAATTCTGGCAATGCCGCATGATCTGAGGTAGCGCCGGTTCGCCGGTGCCGGCAGAGATGCCGCCTTCCGCGTGTCGGGCCCTTGCCTGCGAGACCCTCCTCGGTCTCTGCGCGCAGAAGCGAACCGGGATCTAGCGTCGCGGCCGCTTCGGGGCAGCGCTTGGAAGACGGAGGCCTCCCCTCCCCTATCCTGCCTCGCGCTGGAAAAGATGGTGATAACGCCGCCGGGCCGTTCTCTGCGGGTTCAAATTGCGCTTATCTCTGCGCTTCACGCAAGCCATGCGCAGACGAAAGATGGATCATGAACTTCAAGGGAATAAGCGCTCCGCTCAATGCTGGTCGCCTGGAACAAATGCTCGGCGTTGCTCCGTCACGCCGCGATCCTGAAGCCCAGGACGCAAATGACAAGCCTTCCGGCAATGAACCCGTCCGGGGGCTGGAAACAGAAAATCTATATCGTTCGTCCGCCTACAAATGAGAGATGGGATTGCCTGATCGGTTGGCGCGAGGCAGCGGAAGGTGCTCTTCGATGAGCCGGCGACGACGCTGAGTCGCATCGAAAATGTGCTGCGATCCTTTAAGACTGGCTGTGATGGATGCGGACACGGCCGCCATTGTCAGCTGACAATTGAGCTAAGATTCCGGAATTCCATATGATTTTTTCGTCGAATCCAGTTTGTTATCCATTGGCTAACCAAGAAATCGCTTGACGGAATCGGCAGACTCACGATCATTTGCGCAAAATGACCCGATTTATCAGGATTTGCGTGAATGCCGACCAAGGCCGCGATTGTTGAGAAAGCCAAGAGCGCGAGTCGAGTCTCGATTGACGAGACGATCGCGCAGGACTCGACGATGCTCAGCAGCCAATTGCAAGTGCTGTTCGAGCGGTTGTTTTCGCCCGACGCCCGCAAATCGCTACGGCGGTTCAGCAGCACCGAGACTGCCAAGCTGCTCGGCGTTACCGACAGCTATGTTCGCCACCTCGCCGCCCAGGTGGAAAGCATCAACCCGGAAAAGACGGCGGCGGGTCGACGGGTGTTCTCGCTTGAGGAAATTCATGCGATGCGCCACCATCTCGGGCGCACCAAACCCTCCTATCTGCCGATGCGCCGGCCGGGCGACCATCTCCAGGTGATCGCCGTCACCAATTTTAAAGGCGGCTCCGGCAAGACGACGACATCCATCCACCTGGCGCAGTTCCTGGCTCTTCGCGGCTACCGCGTGCTCGCCGTCGATCTCGATCCGCAGGCATCGATGTCGGCAATGCTCGGATATCAGCCCGAATTCGACGTCGGCGAAAACGAGACGCTTTACGGTGCCATCAAATATGACGAAACGCGCCGCGACGTAGCCGACATCGTCCGCCAGACCTATTTTCCCGGGCTCGATCTCATTCCCGGTAATCTCGAACTGCACGAGTTCGAGCACGATACTCCAAAGGCGCTCGCCGACACCAACCGCGACGACAAGGACATGTTCTTCATGCGGGTCGGCAATGCGCTGCATTCGCTGGAGCAGAGCTACGACGTCGTCATCATCGATTGCCCGCCCACGCTCGGCTTCCTGACACTGTCTGCTCTTTGTGCCGCTACCTCCGTGCTCATCACCGTCCATCCGCAGATGCTCGACGTGGCGTCGATGAACCAGTTCCTGACGATGACTTCCGACCTTCTGGCCGTGGTCAAGCAGGCAGGCGGCAATCTCGATTATGATTGGATGCGCTATCTGATCACCCGCTATGAGGCCAATGACGGACCGCAGGCGCAGATCGTCGCCTTCCTGCGCAGTCTGTTCGGCGAGCGCGTGCTGACCTCGATGATGGTCAAGTCGACAGCGGTCTCGGATGCTGGCCTGTCCAAGCAGACAATCTACGAGGCGGGACGCGAGACGATGCATCGCCAGACCTATGACCGCGGGGTGGAATCCGTCGACAGCGTCAATGCCGAGGTCGAGCAACTCATTCGCAGTGCATGGAGCAGGACATGAGCCCAAAAGGACGCGACATCCTGAAGAGCATGGTCGGCGGCGTCGAGCCGACACGGCCGGAGGTGCCGAGCGTGCAACAGCCGCATCGGCCATCGGGAGCGGTCAAGGCGATGAACCTGTCGCTTGGACGGCTGGGAGAGGAAGCAGCAGCCGCCAAGGCGCTGCGCGAATCGCTGGCCTCCGGCGACAAGGTGCTGGAGATCGATCCGGCTGCCGTGGAAATGTCCTTCATCCGCGACCGCATCCCGGTCGACAAGGATGCCGAGTTCGAGCGATTGAAGCAGTCCATCCAGGAAAGCGGACAGCAGGTTCCGATCCTGGTGCGGCCGGACCCGGTAAGGGCCGGGCACTACCAGGCCGCCTATGGCCACAGGCGCCTGCGCGCAGCAGCGGAGATCGGGGTTCCTGTTAAGGCCGTCGTGCGAAAGCTCACGGATGAGGAGTTGATCCTTGCACAGGGTCAGGAAAATGGCCCGCGTGTCGACTTGAGTTTTATCGAGCGGGCACTGTTTGCACACCGCATGGATGAACACGGCTTTAGCCGCGACATGATTGCCAAGGCGCTGGCGACAGACAAGCCGGAAACGTCAAGGCTCCTGCAGGTGGCTCAGACGATCGACCCCGAGATCATTCTCGCCATCGGGCCGGCCACCAAGGTAGGTCGTCCACGCTGGTTGGCGTTTGCCGAGAAGTTCAGAGAGACGGGCGGACAGAAGAAGGCGCGGGCCGCCATCAGTGCCGCCGGTTTCGACGCGTTGGAGACCAACAGCCGCTTCGATGTCATCTGGAAGGCACTGGAGGAGAAGAGCGCACCACAGCGGGCCGAGCAGACGCTCCGGACCCAAGGCGGCGCGCCGCTTGCTTTGGTGGCCCGTTCCGGCAAAACCTTTCGCATCACCGTCAAATCGGCGGCGTTTTCGGAATTCCTGGCTCAGCGGTTGATAGGCCTCGCCGCCGAGTTCGAAGAGGAAAATCAGGGAAAATGAGGCAGTTAGACCGGTTGTCAGCTGACAATTCGGATAGGAGATAACGCGCAAAAGAAAAAAGCCCCCGAACGTCACCGTCACGGAAGCTTTCCTCGTAGTCTTGAACACCTCCGAGAATCGCACTTCCGAGAATCGCTGTCAAGAGTTTTTGGCGCCGTTTTGGTGAGCGGATTTCTTTTGCCTCGTTGAGGTGGAAGATATGGAAACCGGAAGTGTGACGACGCCCTTCGGGCGGCGGTCGATGACGTTTGGCATGCTCGCAAGCCAAGTCATGGCCGGGGAGATCAAACCGGATCAGTCGGTCGACAAGTGGAAATTGTTTCGCGCGCTGTGCGAAGCAAAGCCGCTGCTCGGCATCGGCGATCGGGCGCTTGCCGTGCTCAACGCTCTTTTGAGCTTTTATCCGAAGAATGAGCTGGCCCAGGGAAACGGTTTGATCGTCTTCCCGTCGAATATCCAGCTTTCGCTCAGAACGCATGGCATGGCTGAACAGACTGTGCGGCGTCATCTTGCCGCGCTCGTCGAGGCAGGTCTTCTGGTGCGCAAGGATAGCCCCAACGGCAAGCGTTACGTCCGCAGGGACAGGGCAGGGGAGGTCGACGAGGCGTTCGGCTTCTCGCTGGCGCCGCTGCTTGCCCGTGCCGAGGAGATCGAACAGCTCGCGGCCGCAGTGATGGCTGAGCGGCTGCATGTCCAGCGCCTGCGTGAACGCATCACCCTTTGCCGCCGTGACATTGCCAAACTGATCGAAGCGGCAGTTGAAGAAGAGATCCCTGGGGATTGGCAAGGCCTATACCGCGAATTCCGGGACCTGATCGAAGGCCTGCCGCGATCGCCGACGACAGCGCAGCTTGAACTGTTGCTGGATGAATTGACGGCCCTGCGCACAGATATTCTTAACCGGCTGGAAATTCGGGTTAAATCAACAAAACAGCGCGGCAATGCCGATTATATCGAGCGTCACATACAGAATTCAAATCCCGACTCCACATCTGAACTTGAACCAAGCTTCGAAACGAAGCAGGGGGCGATGGCGGAGCAAGACAAAGGGCGAGAGGCGGAGATGCTGGAAGAGGGGAGGGGGGAGACAACCCATCCGGCCCGGCAGGAGGAAAGTCGGCAGTCGGGCGGCCGCAACGATGGTGGCGGCCTGAAATCCTTCCCGCTCGGCCTCGTTCTGCAGGCCTGCCCGGAAATCCTTGCCTATGGGCCGGATGGCGTAATCCGCAACTGGCGTGATCTGATGGCCGCAGCCGTCATCGTTCGATCGATGCTGGGCGTCAGTCCGTCGGCTTACGAAGAGGCCGCCAATGTGATGGGTCCGGAAAATGCCGCGACGGTGATGGCATGCATCCTGGAGCGCGGCGGCCACATCAATTCGGCCGGTGGCTATCTTCGTGGCCTGACGCGGCGAAGCGAAAAGGGAGAATTCGCGATCGGCCCGATGCTGATGGCGCTTCTGCGGGCAAATGCGCCGGCCGGCCGGAAGGTTGGATAATGCTCAGCCTGCGTGTGGGCAGCGTATGGCTATGCGCGGATAAGCCTTCGCTCCAGGAAACTCTGCATGTCGCGCCGTCCGTCGACGACGCAGTAGACGACGACATCCGTGCCCAGGATCCGATAGATCATGCGCCACGGCTTATGGTGCAGTTCCCGATATTCGGAAATTCCGATCCCCGCCAACTCCTTCGGAATATTTCCACGGGCGGGGAATTCTTCAAGCTCGGCGCACGCGCTCTCAAGCTCCGTCAGAATGCGCTCTGCCGTCTCGGCGCCGTCGCGGCTGGCGATAAATCGATAGAGATCCTCGATGTCGCGTTCCGCATCCTCAGCGAAAAGAACACGATATGGCATCAGGATCGGCTGTCGGCCAGACGTTTGCGGATGCGCGCGAAGGACTCCGCAGCAGGGCGCAGTTTGCCGTCCTCGACTTGCCGGTTGGTGAGCGCCAACACCTTCAGGAGCGCCAGTGTCTCCTGGGTTTCTTCGTATTGGCCGACGTCCTGAAGGATGGCTTTCGCCTCTCCGTGAAGAGTAATGACGACCGGTTGCGGATTATCCTTCAGCGTCCGGATGATTTCCGGCGCGTGTGCCTTGAGATAGCTGATCGGCTTGACCTGTTCTGACAGCTTCATGCGGTTTCTCCCTTTCGACCAGAATATAGACCATCAAGTGGTCGATTGAAAGAAGCCTTATGCTGTCGTCACACAGCGCCCCCTCAGAGATTTTCCATCTTAGGGGCGGCCGGTTTTTTTCACTCAGCGCGTTCGAAAGAGAATGCCATTTCTTATAATGAAGTTTGTCTACTGATTTTATATACTAAACTTTGCAACCAGGGATCGGATCGTGGTGCCATGACCTACCTCCTCAGTCTTCTCGACAAAAGCCCGATCGAACAGGGTCTGACCGCCGCGGATGCGCTGCGGGCGACTGTAAAGATTGCCGCCCGGGCCGAGGAACTCGGTTATCACCGTTTCTGGGTCGCCGAGCATCACAACATGTCCAACCTGGCGAGCTCCGCGCCGGAGGCGCTGATCGCCTATCTTCTCGCCAGGACATCGAGGATCCGCATCGGCTCCGGCGGCGTCATGCTGCAGCACTACAGCGCCTATAAGGTTGCCGAGACCTTCAATTTGTTGGCGTCGCTTGCGCCCGGCCGCGTCGATCTCGGTGTCGGCAAGGCGCCGGGCGGATTTCCTCTCTCGACGCGCGCCCTGCAGCTTGCCGTCGATCCGGCCAGGAAGCCGGATTTCGCGAGCCAGCTTTCCGATCTCAACATCTATCTCGCCGCCGACCCGAATTACGACGGCGCGCAGGCAACGCCTTTCCCGCCGACTGCGCCTGAGCGTTTTCTGCTCGGCGCCAGCGTCGAAAGCGCCGAGCTCGCTGCCGAGAAGGGCTGGGAGCTTGTTTTCGCCGGTCACCTGAACGGCGATCCTGACAATCTGCGCAGGACCTTCGAGGCCTATGAACGGGCGTCCGGCGGCAAACGTCCGATCCTGGCGCTCGCAGCCTTCGCCGCCGAAAGCGAGGACTATGCCCGCGAGCGCGTCGGCAAGCTGCGCATCGTCAAGATATTTCTGCCGAACGGCCAGACCGTCAATGTCGGCAGCGAGGAGCAGGCGGCCGAATTCGCCCGCCAGGCCGGCATCACCGATTACCGCATCGAGGAAAAGGTGCCGAGCGTGCTGCATGGCACGGCGGAACAGATCCGCAAGGAACTGGACGAATTTCATCGCCGCTACGGGGTCAAGGAGTTCGTGCTCGACACGCCGGCGCTTTCGGTCGCCGAACGCCTGGCTTCCATCGAGCTGCTCGCCAAGGAGCGGCTTTCCCTCGTCGCCTGACCGTTTCCAAAAAGGATTGATCCCATGGCTCAAAAACACGTCACGTTCGGCATCATGCTGCAGGGTCCCGGCGGTCACATGAACGCCTGGAAGCATCCAAGTGGACCGGCAGATGCCAGCGTCAATTTCGACTTCTTCCTCAAGACAGCACGTAAGGCCGAGGCGGCCGGCATCGCTTTCGCCTTCGTCGCCGACGGGCTCTACATCAATGAGCAGTCGATCCCGCATTTCCTCAACCGTTTCGAGCCGATCGCCATTCTCTCGGCGCTCGCCGCCTCGACCTCGAAAATCGGCCTCGTCGGTACGGTTTCGACCTCTTATAGCGATCCCTTCACCATCGCTCGCCAGTTCGCCTCGATCGATCTCATTAGCGGCGGCAGGGCAGGGTGGAATGCGGTAACCTCGCCTCTCGAGGGTTCCGGCCGCAATTACAGCCGCGAACATCCCGAGCACGAACTGCGTTACGAGATCGCCGAGGATTATATCGATGCGATCAAAGGCCTGTGGGATTCCTGGGACGACGACGCCTTCGTCCGCAACCGTGAGACCGGCGTCTTTGTCGACAAGACGAAGATGCATCGCCTCAACCACAAGGGCCGCTTCTTCCGTGTCGAGGGGCCGCTCAATATCGGCCGCTCCAAGCAGGGCCAGCCGGTGGTGTTCCAGGCTGGGGCCTCGGATTCCGGCATCAGGCTCGCCGGCAAACATGCCGACGCCGTCTTCACCAATGGCGGGCCGTTCGAGGAGGCGCGGGCCTTCTACCGCCAGCTCAAGGACAGCGTGATTGCCCATGGCCGCAGTGCCGCGGAAGTCGGTATCTATCCAGGTATCGGACCGATCGTCGGTGCAACGCAGGAAGAGGCGGAGGCCAAGTATCAGGCGATCCGCAACCTCGTCACGACAGAGGAGGCGCTGCTCTATCTCGGCCGTTTCTTCGATCATCATGATTTCAGCGTCTATCCGCTCGACGAGCCATTCCCGGAACTCGGCGATATCGGCAGGAACAATTTCCGCGCCACCACCGACCGCATCAAGAAGACGGCGCGGGAGAAGGGCCTGACGCTCCGCCAGGTCGCGCTCGATTCAGCAACGCCGCGCACGGCATTCATCGGCACGGCCGAGCATATCGCCGACGAGATCATCCGCTGGGTGGATCATGGTGCTGCCGACGGCTTCATCCTCGGTTTCCCTGTCATCGCCGAGGGCTTCGATGATTTCTCCACATACGTTCTGCCGATCCTCACCGAGCGCGGTTATTTCGACCCGGTCCTGAAGGGAGAGACGCTGCGGGATCATCTGGGCCTGCCCTTCCGCGAAAGCCGGTATGCGGCGGGCGCCGATCAGGTCGAACGCCGAAAGGCTGTCGGCGCCTGAAGCGCCGACGAACCGCCATGAACATCATCGCTCAGAACCCGCGCAGCAAGGATCCGGTCGAGAGAGGTATCGCCGCCTACCTCGACGAGATCATCGCGCTTCGCCACGACCTGCACCAATATCCGGAACTTGCGTTCCAGGAGCTCAGGACCAGCAAGCTCGTGGCATCCCGCCTTTCCTCCTGGGGCTATGAGGTGGCGACGGGCATCGCCGGAACCGGCATCGTCGCCACCCTCAGGCGCGGCGACGGCAAAAGGCGGATCGGCATCCGCGCCGACATGGATGCGCTGCCGATCGAGGAGGCGACCGGTCTTGCCTATGCCAGCAGCAATCCCGGCGTCATGCATGCCTGCGGCCATGACGGGCATACCTCGATCCTGCTCGCCGCCGCCCGCTATCTTGCCGAAAGCGGCAATTTCAGTGGTACGCTGCGGCTGATCTTCCAACCCGCCGAGGAAATCGGCGCTGGCGCCCGCAAGATGATCTCGGAGGGCCTGTTCGAGCGTTTTCCAGTCGATGCGGTCTTCGGGCTGCACAACTGGCCGGGTGTGCCGGCGGGCAAATTCGGCTTCGTCAGCGGCCCTGCCATGGCCTCGGTCGATCAGGCGGTGATCAAGATCATCGGCAAGGGCGGCCATGGCGCCGAGCCTCATCGCGCCGTCGATCCGGTGCTTGCCTCGGCCTCCTTCATTACTGCCCTGCAGAGCGTCGTTTCCCGCAATGTCGACCCGCAGGACATGGCGGTCGCAACCGTCGGCTCGATCCATGCCGGCTCCGCCTCGAACGTCATCCCTGAGAGCGTCGAGATGAAGCTCACCATGCGGGCCTTTAGCGAGACGGTCCGCCAGCTGTTGCGAGAGCGCATTCCCGCACTTGCCCGCGCCCAGGCGGAGAGCTTTGGCGCCGAGGCGGATGTGAATTACCGCCTCGGCTTTCCGGCGCTGATCAACCATGCGGCGGAGACGGACTTCGCCAGCAATGTCGCCCATGACGCACTCGGCCCCGCGGCTATCGAGAAGGATTTCCGGCCGAGAACCGCGAGCGAGGATTTTGCCTTCCTGCTGCAGGCAAATCCCGGCAGCTACCTCTTCGTCGGGAATGGCGACAGCGCTCCTCTCCACAGCGCCCACTACAATTTCAACGACGCGATCATCGCGCCGGCCGCCCGCTACTGGGTGCGGCTCGCCGAAACCTTCCTCACTGATGACAACGGGTGATGAACGATATGAGCGATACGTTTCTTTATACCAGCCCTCTCGACCCGCGCGCCAAGCCGCTGATCGATGAATTGATCTACGAATATGACAGCCGCTACGGCAACTATTTCAATGCCGAAGGTGCTGCAGCCGAGCTGAACCGTTATCCTCCTGAAGCTTTTGGGCCGCCTCACGGCAATTTTCTCCTGTTGATCCGTGAT
>NZ_VSZV01000264.1:0-19695 GCF_008919455.1 Rhizobium sp. PEPV16 | reverse complement strand
ACCGCCATCAAGGCCTCGGAGAAAGGCGCTTACGATTATCTGCCGAAGCCCTTCGACCTCACCGAGCTGATCGGCATCATCGGCCGAGCGCTGGCCGAGCCGAAGCGCAAGCCCGCCAAACTCGAAGACGACATGCAGGACGGCATGCCGCTCGTCGGCCGGTCGGCGGCGATGCAGGAAATCTACCGCGTGCTCGCCCGCCTGATGCAGACGGACCTGACGCTGATGATCACCGGCGAATCCGGCACCGGCAAGGAACTCGTCGCCCGCGCGCTGCATGATTACGGCAAGCGCCGAAACGGCCCGTTCGTCGCAATCAACATGGCGGCGATCCCGCGTGACCTGATCGAATCCGAACTCTTCGGCCATGAGAAGGGTGCCTTCACCGGCGCGCAGACCCGCTCGACCGGCCGCTTCGAGCAGGCCGAAGGCGGCACGCTCTTCCTCGACGAGATCGGCGACATGCCGATGGACGCCCAGACGCGGCTCTTACGCGTCCTGCAGCAGGGCGAATACACCACCGTCGGCGGCCGCACGCCGATCCGCACCGACGTGCGCATCGTTGCCGCCACCAACAAGGACCTGAAGCAGGCGATCAACCAGGGCCTCTTCCGCGAAGATCTCTATTACCGCCTCAATGTCGTGCCGCTGCGCCTGCCGCCGCTGCGCGATCGCGCCGAGGACATTCCCGATCTGGTGCGCCATTTCATCCAGCAGGCCGAAAAGGAAGGTCTTGGCTCCAAGCGTTTCGATCAGGAAGCGCTCGAACTGATGAAGGCCTATGCCTGGCCGGGCAACGTTCGCGAGCTGGAAAACCTCATCCGCCGCCTGATGGCGCTCTATCCGCAGGAAGTCATCACCCGCGAGATCATCGACGCGGAACTGCGTTCCGACGTGCCCGACAGCCCGATCGACAAGGGGCCGATGCGCAGCGGCTCGATGACGATCGCGCAAGCCGTCGAAGAGAACATGCGCAGCTATTTCGCAGGCTTCGGCGACAATCTGCCGCCGCCCGGCCTCTATGATCGCGTGCTGACGGAAATGGAATATCCGCTGATCCTCGCCGCCCTGACGGCGACACGCGGCAACCAGATCAAGGCGGCCGATCTTCTCGGTCTCAACCGCAACACCTTGCGCAAGAAGATCAGGGAACTTGGCGTCTCGGTCTACCGGAGTTCCCGCACCGCCTGAGCGTTCTTCCAGGGGCGCGATAAAAAGAAGGCGGCGGGCCCTCATGTTTGCCCACCGCCCACCCCTCCCGGCGTCCGCCGCCACGGTCGGGAGGAGAGATGAGCCTATCTGAGCCAGGCCATGGTTTATATCCAAGCAGACAAACAAAGATACGGTGTCATTCGACAGTCACATAAGCATTTGTGAGGAGTGTTTTGTCGAGAGGCGAATGTCATTGAAGTTGCTGCGATCATCGTCGCCGTGCCTGTGGATAAGCTGTGGATATCCGGTGGACGACAGGATCAATCAGCGGGCGATAATGTCGCAGATGCCAATCGCATGTTGCCTATCCGTTCCGAATCTCGTCATTCTGCCGTTGCTGCTGTCGACCTCCGCCGCAAACGTCGTCGATTGCATGCCACGGGCGCTCCGGCTGATGTCGTGGAGCGCCCTTTTCTTTACGGTCGGGGCTGACGCGGACTGCGACATCGTGTTTTGGTCAACTTGGCCGGCTGAGCCTCGCATATCGTTACGCATGCCATAGATTACGCCAATCGGTCGTCGATCAATCGGGCGACGCCGACCCCGGTGACAGGCCGGCACATGTTCATAATTTGCGGGAGTTGCATGATGGAATATCGACGTTTGGGAAAGTCGGGTCTGCAAGTGAGCGAGTTCTCCTTCGGCTCATTGGTGACGTTCGGCAAGCAGGTCGATGGAGGCGACGCCGTCGAACTCATGAAGCTTGCCTATGACAACGGGGTGAACTTCTTCGACAATGCCGAGGGATATGAGAGCGGCAAGTCCGAAATCGTGATGGGCGAGGCGCTCAGCAGGCTCGGCTGGAGCCGCGACAGCTTCGTCGTCTCCAGCAAGGTCTTCTGGGGAGGCCAGAAGCCGACGCAGCGCGGCCTGTCGCGCAAGCATGTGACCGACGCCTGCCACGCAGCGCTCAAGCGGCTTCAGGTCGACTACCTCGACCTTTATTTCTGCCACCGCCCGGATATCGACACGCCGATCGAGGAAACGGTCCGGGCGATGCACGATCTCGTCGCCCAGGGCAAGGTGCTCTATTGGGGCACGTCGGAATGGTCCGCGCAGCAATTGACGGAAGCCTATGCCGTTGCCCGGGACTTGCGCATGACGCCGCCGACCATGGAGCAGCCGCAGTACAACATCTTTGAACGCCAGAAGGTCGAATCTGACTATCTGCCGCTCTACGACCTGATCGGCCTTGGCACCACGATCTGGTCACCGCTCGCCTCGGGCGTCCTGACCGGCAAATACAATAATGGTGTGCCGGCCGACAGCCGTATGAATCTGCCGGGCTATGAATGGCTGAAGGAAAAGTGGTCCAGTGATGCCGGCCGCGCCCAGCTCAAACAAGTTGGCGAGCTGGCAAAGCTCGCCGACGAGATCGACCTATCGATCACGCATCTCGCCCTTTTGTGGTGCCTCGCCAACCGCAACGTCTCGACCGTCATTCTTGGAGCCTCGCGCGCCAGCCAGCTGCAGGACAATCTTGCGGCCCTCTCACACCGAGATAAGATGACGTCTGACGTGCTGGAGCGGATCGACACGATCGTCGGAAACAAACCCGAAGGGCCACGGCGCTTCTAGAGAAAACAAACCTTCCTCGGCGGGTCAGATTAAGGCTTTCGAGAGAGGCACGGCTTGACAATGTGACGAGGCGCGTTGCATTTTCGCCACAATGCGTTGCTTAAAGGTCACGCAAGGGTTTTGGAAATTCGCTCCCGATCGAGTCGTTGCAGCGCTGGCTTTTTTAAGCCGGCGTTGCTTGGTTTTCGATCGGATGGCGAGGGCGGCGGGTGCCGTCTGAAGAGAGGCCGAATGACGCAGGATGGGGTATCGCCGGCGGCAGGCGAGACGGTGACGACGGTGACCGACCGCCGCGCCCTTTTTGCCGTGCCCGGCCTGGTGCTCGCCGGCGGCGCGCTTCTCTGCGCCACGGCCACGCTTTTCGTGCTGCTCGGCCTGACGCCGATCGCCCCGACGTCCCATGTCGTCATCACCTCGGTGATCGTCAATTCCTTCTTTGTTCTGACGCTGCTCGCCTTGATCGGGCGTGAGGTGGCAAGGCTGCTCAAGGCGCGCACTCGCGGCCGTGCGGCAGCCCGCCTGCACATCCGCATCGTCGTGCTCTTCTCGATCGTCGCGATCACGCCGGCGATCCTCGTCGCCATCTTCGCCAGTATCACGCTGAATGCCGGTCTCGACCGCTGGTTTGCTCTGCGCACCCAGTCGATTGTCAGCTCGTCGCGCAATATCGGCCAGGCTTACATGATGGAGAATGCCAGCTATCTGCAGGGGCAGACGGTCTCCATGGCCAACGACCTGGAGCGCAACCGCGCACTCTATAGCCTCGACAGGACCGGCTTTGCCGATCTGATGACCCGTCAGGCGAGGGGCCGCGGCCTGCTTGGTGCCTTCCTCGTCGAGCGCGACGGCTCGGTGATCGTCCAGGCCGATATAGCCACTGAAAAGCCGCTGCCGGCCATTCCGCAGGACGCGCTGGAAAAGGCGGCTGCCGGCCAGCCGACGCTGATCCCGCCGGGCGTCACTAACCTCGTCGGCGCCATTATCAAGCTCGATGCCATCCAGGGCACCTTCCTTTACACGGTGCGCGCCGTCGATCCCAAGGTCATGGGCGCTATGCGCATGATGGAGGAGAACGCCACCGAATACCGCTCGATGGAGGCCAATCGCTTCTCGCTGCAGGTCGCCTTTGCCGTGCTCTATATCGGCTTCGCGCTAATCGTATTGCTGGCGGCGATCTGGACCGCAATCGCCGTCGCCGACCGCATCGTCCGGCCGATCCGCCTGCTGATCACGGCGGCCGACAGCGTTGCATCGGGCAATATGGATATCGTTGTGCCGGTGCATGCCGTCGACGGCGACGTCGCCAATCTGTCGCGCACCTTCAACAAGATGATCTCGGAAATCCGCACCCAGCGCGACGAGATCCTCGAGGCCAAGGACGAGGTCGACGACCGCCGCCGGTTCATCGAGGCGGTGTTATCGGGTGTCACTGCCGCCGTCATCGGCGTCGAGCAGGACCGCCGCATCGCCATCGTCAACAGCTCGGCCGAGACGCTGATGTCGCTGTCGGCCGACGAGATGCTCGGAAAGCAGCTGGTCGACATCGCGCCGGAGGTCGATCACGTGCTGACCGAGGCGGCGGTGCGTCATCGCGGCGACTTCCGCAAGCAGATCGCGCTGGTGCGCGGCGGCACTGTGAGGACACTGAGCGTGCAGGTGACCCGCGAGGAAGTGCGCGACATGAGCGAGTCCTACGTGATCACGCTTGACGACATCACTGATCTCGTCATCGCCCAGCGCTCGACCGCCTGGGGCGACGTGGCAAGGCGCATCGCTCATGAGATCAAGAACCCGCTGACGCCGATCCAGCTGTCCGCCGAGCGCATCCAGCGCCGCTACGGCAAGCAGATCGACCCGGATGACCGGACGGTCTTCGACCAGTGCACGGATACGATCATCCGCCAGGTCGGCGATATCGGCCGCATGGTCGACGAATTCTCCGCTTTCGCCCGCATGCCGAAGCCGACCAAGGAGCCGAGCGACCTGCGCAATATTCTGCGCGACGCGATCTTCCTACGCGAAATGGGCAACCATCACGTCACCTTCGAGCAGGATTTCGGCGACCAGCCGCTGGAGGGTCTGTTCGACAGCCGCATGCTCGGCCAGGCTTTCGGAAATCTCATCAAGAATGCCGTCGAATCGATCGAGGCCGTTCCGAGCGACGAGCGGGACGAACGCAAGGTTCTCGTCCGCGCCGCACTCGATACCGGCCGCGATCGCTTCACCGTCGACGTGATCGACAATGGCCGCGGCCTGCCGGTGGAGAACCGTCACAGCATTCTGGAACCCTATATGACGATGCGCGAGAAGGGCACCGGCCTCGGCCTCGCCATCGTCAAGAAGATCATCGAGGAACATGGCGGGCAGCTCGAGCTGCATGATGCGCCCGCCGATTTTGACCGGGGAAGAGGGGCCATGATCCGCGTGCATCTGCCACGCCTGGATCCGACGCCTGCTGCTCCCGCAGCCAATGACAAGGAAAGCGTTTATGGCCTCTGATATTCTCGTCGTCGACGATGAGCACGATATTCGCGAGATCGTTTCCGGCATTCTCTCCGACGAAGGGCACGAGACGCGCACGGCTCATGACAGCGACAGCGCGCTGGCGGCGATTTCCGATCGCGTGCCGCGGCTGATCTTCCTCGATATCTGGATGCAGGGCAGCAAGCTCGATGGTCTGTCGCTGCTCGACGAGATCAAGACCCGCCATCCGGAACTGCCCGTGGTGATGATATCAGGCCATGGCAACATCGAGACCGCCGTCTCGGCGATCAAGCGTGGCGCCTTCGATTTCATCGAAAAGCCCTTCAAGGCCGACCGGCTGATCCTGATCGCCGAACGCGCGCTGGAGAATTCCAAGCTGAAGCGCGAGGTCTCCGATCTGAAGCGCCGCACCGGCGACGCGCTGGAGCTGATCGGCACCTCGGTTGCCGTTTCGCAGCTGCGCCAGACGATCGAGAAGGTTGCACCGACCAACAGCCGCATCATGATCCTCGGCGCGTCGGGTTCCGGCAAGGAGCTGGTGGCGCGGATGATCCATAAGAAGTCGGCTCGCGCCAACGGCCCCTTCGTTGCGATCAACGCCGCCAATATCACGCCCGACCGCATGGAAGTGGCGCTGTTCGGCACCGAGGGCACGCCCGGCCAGGCGCGCAAGATCGGCGCGCTCGAGGAAGCCCATCGCGGCATCCTCTATCTCGACGAAGTCGGCGAAATGCCGCGCGAGACGCAGAACAAGATCCTGCGCGTGCTGGTCGATCAGCAGTTCGAGCGGGTCGGCGGGTCCAAGCGCGTCAAGGTCGATGTCCGCATCATCTCCTCGACCGCCTACAATCTCGAGAGCCGCATCGCCGAGGGATGGTTCCGCGAGGATCTCTATCATCGCCTCGCCGTCGTGCCGGTGCGCGTGCCAGCACTTGCCGAACGGCGCGAGGATATTCCCTTCCTCGTCGACCAGCTGATGCGCCAGATATCGGAACAGGCCGGCATCCGCCCGCGCCGCATCGGCGACGACGCCATGGCGGTGCTGCAGGCGCATGACTGGCCCGGCAACATCCGCCAGTTGCGCAACAATATCGAGCGGCTGATGATCCTTGCCCGCACCGACGGCCCCGATGCGCCGATCACCGCCGACATGCTGCCGACCGATCTCGGCGACATGCTGCCGAAGGTGTCCGCCAAGAACGACTATCACATCATGACGCTGCCGCTGCGCGAAGCCCGCGAGATGTTCGAGAAGGATTATCTGATCGCCCAGATCAACCGCTTCGGCGGCAATATCTCGCGCACCGCGGAATTCGTCGGCATGGAGCGTTCGGCGCTTCACCGCAAGCTGAAGTCGCTCGGAGTCTGATCGTTTCCGGCGCGGCCGACGCCGCGCCGCGTCCCATATTGCTTCCCGGAAGACCAGGTTTCCCATGCCGAGAATTGCCTATGTGAATGGCCGTTACTTCAAGCATTCCGATGCCAGTGTGCATATCGAGGATCGCGGCTACCAGTTTGCCGATGGCGTCTACGAGGTCTGCGAAGTGCGCCACGGCTATATCGTCGACCTCACGCGCCATCTGAACCGTCTCGACCGATCGCTTAGCGAGTTGCGCATCGCCTGGCCGATGGGCCGGGCGGCGCTGACGCAGGTCATTCGCGAGACGCTGCGCCGCAACCATGTCCGCAACGGGCTTTTCTACATGCAGGTGACGCGCGGCGTCGCCCGCCGCGATCATGTCTTCCCGGCCGAGGGGACGCCGCCCTCGCTTGTCATTACCGCCAAGAGCACCGATGCCAGGATCATCGCTGCCAAGAACGCTAACGGCATCAAGGCGATCACCCTTGTCGACAATCGCTGGGATCGCGTCGACATCAAGTCCATCGGCCTGCTGCCGAATGCCATGGCGCGCCAGCAGGCCAAGGAGGCCAGCGCCCAGGAAGCGATCTATGTCGACGGCGACGGCATGGTGAAGGAAGGGGCGGCGACCAATGTCTGGATCGTCGATCCGGACGGAACGCTGGTCACGCGACCGGCCGAACACGGCATCCTGCGCGGCATTACCCGCACCACTCTGATGGATGTCGGAGCCAAGCTGGGATTGACGATCACCGAGCGGAACTTCTCCGTTTCGGAAATGCTAGCAGCCCGCGAGGTCTTCCTCACTGCAGCCACAAGCATTTGTTTTCCAGTCGTTTCCGTCGATGGCCAGCCCATTGCCAACGGTCATCCAGGCAGCGTTTCGCAGAAAGTCCGCGAGGCCTTTTTCGACGTTGCGGAAAAGATTGCGATTTGATACCAAGATTTGCTGGACAGGTGGAATGAGGATGCCACCGGTCTTCGCATGGTGAGGTTGATTGATATTCTACCGGCCAGATCAGGTCGGCAATAAAGAAAGAAGCGGCGCGATGGCGGAACGTTCTCAGAATCTTCAGGACTTATTTCTCAATACTGTTCGCAAGCAAAAGATTTCCCTGACAATCTTTCTGATCAACGGCGTGAAACTCACGGGCGTTGTTACGTCTTTTGACAATTTCTGTGTTCTTCTTCGCCGTGACGGCCACTCGCAGCTCGTGTATAAGCATGCGATATCGACGATCATGCCGGGCCAGCCCATGCAGATGTTCGAGAGCGAAGAAGCCGCGTCCTAACAGGATCAGCCGTCATTTCGACACGCGATACCAAGAACGATTCGATCATCCCTGAGGCCGGCAAGCACAGGGACGACATGCGCGCGACCGTCGTCGTGCCGGTTCTGAAATCGCGCAGTCGCGGCGGCCAGAGCGAATCGGCCTCGACCCGCACGCCGGAAAGCCGGCTCGAAGAGGCGACGGGCCTTGCCCAGGCGATCGATCTCGATGTCGTCAATGGCTCGATCGTCCCGGTCAATGATCCGAGACCGGCCACGCTGCTCGGCACCGGCAAGATCGAGGAGATCAAGGCGCTGCTCGACGAGCGCGATTCCGGTCTCGTCATCGTCGATCATCCGTTGACGCCGGTGCAGCAGCGCAACCTCGAAAAGGAATGGAACGCCAAGGTCATCGACCGGACGGGTCTCATCCTCGAAATCTTCGGCCGCCGCGCCTCCACCAAGGAAGGCACGCTGCAGGTCGACCTCGCCCATCTGAATTATCAGAAGGGCCGCCTGGTCCGAAGCTGGACCCACCTTGAACGCCAGCGCGGCGGTGGCGGCTTCATGGGCGGCCCGGGCGAAACCCAGATCGAAGCCGACCGGCGGATGCTGCAGGACCGCATCATCAAGCTCGAACGCGAGCTGGAGCAAGTTGTGCGCACCCGCCAGCTCCACCGCGCCAAGCGCCGCAAGGTGCCGCACCCGATCGTGGCGTTGGTCGGCTATACCAATGCCGGCAAGTCGACGCTCTTCAACCGCATCACCGGCGCCGGCGTGCTGGCCGAAGACATGCTCTTTGCAACCCTCGACCCGACCCTTCGGCGCATGAAGCTGCCGCACGGCCGCACCGTCATCCTCTCCGACACCGTCGGTTTCATCTCCGACCTGCCGACCCATCTGGTCGCCGCCTTCCGGGCGACGCTGGAAGAGGTGCTGGAAGCCGATCTCATCCTGCATGTCCGCGACATGTCCGATGCCGACAACCAGGCGCAGAGCTCCGACGTGATGCGCATCCTGAACGATCTTGGCATCGACGAGGCCGAAGCCGAAAAACGGCTGATCGAGGTCTGGAACAAGATCGATCGGCTGGAGCCCGAGGTGCACGACACCATGGTGCAGAAATCGGCCGGCGCCAGCAACGTGGTCGCGGTTTCCGCCGTCAGCGGCGAGGGCGTCGACACGCTGATGGAAGAGATCAGCCGCAGACTGTCAGGCGTGATGACCGTGGCAACGATCCGCCTTCCGGTCGACAAGCTGGCGCTGCTGCCCTGGCTTTACGATCACGCGATCGTCGACAGCCGCGAGGATAATGAGGACGGCACGATCACGCTCGATCTGCGCCTCTCCGAAACCGAGGCAACCGAACTCGAACGCCGCATCGGCAACGGACAGAAGTCTTCAAAGGAAGATTGGGAGCGGTAAGGCATTCCCTTCCCCCCGGTGGGAAGGGAGATGTGGCAACGTTCCGCTTACTCAACCCCCGACGTCACAGCTCTTTCAATCGCCTTCGCCGCCTGCCAGATTTCTTCCATGCGTTCGAGAGTGGCTGCCTCCAGCGTCTCGCCCTCTGCTTTAAGAACCTGTTCTATATGGCTGAAGCGACGCCGGAATTTCGTATTCGTGCCACGCAGCGCCTGTTCCGGATCGGCCTTCACATGCCGGCCGATATTGACGACTGCGAAGATCAGGTCGCCGAGTTCGTCGCTGACTTTTGCCTGATCGCCTTCGCGAAGGGCTACCCGCAATTCGCCGATCTCCTCCTCGATCTTGTCGAGGATCGGCTCGGGCGCTGACCAGTCGAAGCCGACCTTGGCGGCGCGTTCCTGCAGCTTCAGCGCTTCCGTCAAAGCCGGGAAGCTGCGCTGCACCGAGCCGAGGAAGCCGCTATTGAAGTCCTCGGTGATGCCACGCCGTGACCGTCGCTCGGCGCGCTCGCGTTTCTCCGCCTGCTTGATCTCGTCCCATTGTCTCTTCACCGCGTCCGGCGTATCCGCCGCCGAGCGGGCAAAGACGTGCGGGTGGCGACGGATCATCTTGGCGGTGATGGCGTTGACCACGTCGCCGAAGGAAAATTCGCCGGCCTCCTCGGCCATGCGTGCGTGAAAGACCACCTGCAGCAGCAGATCGCCCAACTCGTCGCAGAGATCGTCCATGTCGCCACGCTCGATCGCGTCGGAAACCTCATAGGCCTCCTCGATCGTATAGGGCTTGATCGTCTCGAAACTCTGCACGATGTCCCAGGGGCAGCCGGTTTCGGGATGGCGCAGCGCCGCCATGATCTCGATCAGCCGCGAAATGTCTTTGGAAGGTTGCATGTTGCCTCGGTTCAGCGGGCTTCAGTTCGATGGGCCTCAGTTCAGCGGCCCTCAATTCAGGGGAATGTCGTTGGCGCTCTTCGATGACTGGTAGCTGGTCGATAGCGCGTCGTAGCGCGCCTTGATGCGGGCGGTCTGCGCCTTCAGCGCGGTTTTCAACTGAGCCTCTTCGGTCTCGACGAGATCGGCAATGGCAAAGCTGTTCCAGAAGGCGTTTTGCCTGCGGTAGCCGCCGGGTTCAAGCCCGAAGACTTCCTTCAGGATCTTCAGGTCGTGCGGAATGGCGAAGGCGTCGCGCGAATCCTCATGGCTGAAAAAATAGTAGAAATTGTCGAAGCCCGCCCAGGTGATCGCCGACATGCACATCGTGCAGGGCTCGTGCGTTGAAAGGAAGATCAGATCCTTGGTCGGCGGCTTGTCGCCAAGCTCGTAGAAACGCTTCAGCGTATGCACTTCGCCGTGCCATAGCGGATTGTCCAGCTCGTTATTGGTCTCGGCGACGACGAGCGAAAGATCGGATTTCCTTAAGATCGCCGCACCGAACACCTTGTTGCCAAGCGAAACGCCACGCTCCGTCAGCGGCAGGATGTCGCCTTCGATGACCGAAAGCAGGCGGGAGGCAATGGTCTTATCAGGCATGAGGGCACTCCAGTTTTCCTCAGTCTATCGCCTTGGCGGTGCGAGTGAAATGCGTCAAGCGCCGGTGGACGTTTTTTGCCACAGGCTTTATACTGCGCTGCAGCAAGCGGGCTGAGAAATATGCGGCTTTTGGGCCGCACGGGTGACTTTTCTCAAATCATTGACGGCACGAGCAAAAGAATACCCGCTTGCTTGGGCTTTCGAATTTCTGTTCCTTCAATCCCTTGTCGATCAAGGGCATATTCCGGCAACCTCGAAGTGGATTGATGATGCCTCCCAAGACTGAACAGCTTTCGGTATTTCCCGCCTTCTTTCGCGTGGAAGGCCAGAAGACGGCTGTCTTCGGCAATAGCGACGAAGCGTTCGCCAAGGTGCGGCTGTTGCTCAACACGAAGGCGCGGATTGTCGCCTATGCCGACCGGCCGGAAGCCGATTACCACGCCTTCCTGATCGCCAACCGTATCGAGACCGTGCGCGCTGCCTTCTCAGCCGAACAGGTCGAGGGTTCGGCGCTCGTCTTCGCCGCAACCGGCAATGAAGCTGATGACCGCAGCATCGTCGATGCCGCCCGCGCTGCCAGAATTCCGGCCAATGCCGTCGATCAGCCGGATTACTGCGATTTCTTCACGCCGGCGCTGGTCAACCGCGCGCCCGTCGCCGTTGCGATCGGCACTGAAGGGGCAGGGCCGGTTCTGGCGCAGATGATCCGCGCCCAGATCGACCAGCTTCTTTCGCCCTCGCTCGGCCGCCTTGCCGGGTTGGCAACGAGCTACCGCAAGGCCGTCGAACAACTGGTTCCCAGAGGCGTCTCCCGCCGGGTCTTCTGGCGCCGTTTCTTCTCCGGCGCCGTTGCCGATGCGGTCGCCAACGGCAACCTTCCGCAGGCCCGCCATGCTGCCGACCGGCTGCTGCACGCGATGGACAAGGTCGCAGGCCACGTCTGGCTGGTCGGCGCCGGTCCGGGTGCCGAGGATCTGCTGACGCTACGCGCCCAGCGCGTGATGATGGAGGCCGACGTCATCGTCTATGACGCGCTCGTGCCGCAAGCGATCGTCGATATGGGCCGCCGCGATGCCGAGCGGCTTTCCGTCGGCAAGCGCAAGGGCTGCCACTCGAAGTCCCAGGAAGAGATCAACGACCTGCTGGTCGATCTCGGCCGCCAGGGCAAGCGCGTCGTGCGTCTGAAATCCGGCGATCCCCTGGTCTATGGCCGGGCAGGGGAAGAAATGGCGGCACTGCGCGCTGCCGGCATCACCTATGAGGTCGTGCCTGGTATCACCTCGGCTTTCGCCGCCGCTGCCGATTTCGAGCTGCCGCTGACACTGCGCGGCGTCGCCTCCTCGCTGGTCTTCACGACCGGCCATGATCTCACAGGCGACGTGCTGCCCGATTGGGCGAGCCTTGCCGTTTCCGGCGCGACGATCGCCGTCTATATGGGCCGCACGGTTGCCGCCTCCGTCGCCGAGCGGCTGATGCAGGCGGGCATCCCCGCCGAAACCACCGTCGCCGTCATCGAAAATGCCAGCCGCGCCGATCGCCGTCTGCTGCATGGCACGCTCGCTGATCTGCCCGATCTGCAGCACCGCGATGAATTGACCGGACCTGTCATGGTCATCATCGGCGATGCGGTCGCCGGCGCCAATTTCGAACTGTCCGAGCCACTGGTGCGCGCAAACACCCGGCTCGAGGAACTTGCAAGGAGCTGAATATGGGTGACAAGGTTCTGACCGCCAACCGGCTGACGGACGGCATTGCCGTCTGGCTGGATGCGAACGGCAAGTGGTCCACCTCACTGCAGGAGGCGCTCGTTGCCCGTCATGCCGAAGCCGTCGCGGCACTGGAGGCGATCGGCAAAAAGTCCTATGCCGACAACGAGGTCGTCGACGTCGCCGTCGTCGACGTTCAGGAAACCAACGGCATTCTCTGGCCGCTTCGCCTTCGCGAGCGCATCCGCGCACAGGGCCCGACCATGGAATATGCCCCGGGCTACGCTCCTGCCGATCCCGAATTCATTGCAGTCTGAGGAAGACGATGTACCGTTACGACGAATTTGACCATGCCTTTGTTACCGAGCGCGTCGAGCAGTTTCGCGATCAGGTTCAGCGTCGCCTTTCCGGCGAACTCGCCGAGGACGCGTTCAAGCCGCTGCGCCTGATGAACGGCGTCTACCTGCAGCTTCACGCCTACATGCTGCGCATCGCCATTCCCTACGGGACGCTGAGCGCGCGCCAGTTGCGCATGCTCGCCCATATCGCCCGCACCTATGACCGCGGCTATGGCCACTTCACCACGCGCCAGAACCTGCAGTTCAACTGGCCGAAACTGTCCGATATTCCCGATGCGCTTGCCGACCTTGCCAGCGTCGAAATGCATGCCCTGCAGACCTCGGGCAACTGCATCAGAAACGTCACGGCCGATCATTTCGCCGGTGCTGCCGCCGATGAGGTCGCAGATCCGCGTCCTTACGCCGAAATCCTGCGCCAGTGGTCGTCGGTCCACCCGGAATTCTCCTTCCTGCCGCGCAAGTTCAAGATCGCCGTCACCGGCGCCGAGCGCGACCGCGCCGCAATCCAGGTCCATGATATCGGCCTGCATGTGAAGAAGAACGACAAGGGCGAAATCGGTTTTGCCGTCTATGTCGGCGGCGGCCAGGGCCGTACGCCGATGATCGCCAAGCTGATCCGCGACTTCCTGCCCGAGGAAGACCTGCTCTCCTACACCACGGCGATCGTGCGCGTGTACAATCTGCACGGCCGCCGCGACAACAAGTACAAGGCCCGCATCAAGATCCTCGTGCACGAAACCGGCACCGAGGAGCTGACACGCCAGGTGGAGGCTGAATTCGCCGCGCTGAAGGATACCGAGCTCAAGCTGCCGGAAAAGGACGTGCAGTCGATCTCTGCCTATTTCGCGCCGCCTGATCTGCCCCAGCGCGCCGAAGGCTGGGAAAACCTTGCCCGTTGGAAGAAGGCCGATTCCGGTTTCTCCCGCTGGGTCCAGCAGAACGTGCAGCCGCACAGGAACCCCGACTACGGCATGGTGACGATCTCGCTGAAGCCGATCGGCGGCATTCCGGGCGATGCCTCCGATGCGCAGATGGACGCGATCGCCGATCTCGCCGAGGAATATGCCTTCGACGAAATCCGCGTCAGCCATGAGCAGAACCTGATCCTGCCGCATGTGGCGCTGGCCGATCTCGAAGCCGTCTATCGCGGCCTCGTCGCCATCAATCTCGCCGAAGCCAATGCCGGCCTGATCACCGATATCATTGCCTGTCCTGGGCTGGACTACTGCGCGCTGGCCAATGCGCGCTCCATTCCGCTGGCGCAGGAAATCTCCCGGCGTTTCGGCAATGCCGAACGCCAGGCAGAGATCGGCGAGCTGAAGATCAAGATCTCCGGCTGCATCAATGCCTGCGGCCATCACCATGTCGGCCATATCGGCCTGCTCGGTGTGGAAAAGAAGGGTGCCGAACTCTACCAGATCACGCTCGGCGGCTCCGGCGACGAACACACCTCGATCGGCGAGATCATCGGCCGCGGCTTCGAGCCGGACCGGGTGACCGACGCGATCGAGACGATCGTCGACACCTATCTCGGCCTGCGCCTCGATCATTCCGAGAACTTCCTCGCCGCTTATCGCCGCGTCGGACCGCAGCCTTTCAAGACCGCGCTCTACGGCTCGGCCGCCGAAGCGGCATAAGGAGGGGATGATGACGAAGATCTGGAGAGAAACCGGTTTTGTCGAAAACGATCCCTGGGTGATCGAAACCGACGAGGTGAAGGCGACCGAGGAGCAGAAGCCGCTGCTCGGCCTCGACGAGATGATCGCCAAGGCCGACGAAAGCAACGATGTCGGCCTCGGCGTGCTGATCAAGCCGGCCGACGACGTGCGCCGGCTGGAGCCCTATCTCTATCGCCTCGAAATCGTCGCTGTCGCCTTTCCGGCTTTCAATGACGGCCGCGCCTTCAGCCATGCCTCGCTGCTGCGCCAGCGCCTGGGTTACACCAACGAGTTACGCGCCGTCGGCGATGTGCTGATCGATCAGATCCCGCTGATGCTGCGCGTCGGCATCGACAGCTTTGCCGTTACCAACGTCACGGCGCTGAAGCGGCTTTCCGAAAACCGTCTTCCCGCCATTCCCCATCATTATCAGCCGGCAGTGCGTGACGCCGAAGCCGGCAAGGGTTATAGTTGGCGCCGTCAGGCGAAGCCGGCCGCATGAGCGGCTGGGCCGCCGTTTTACGATGGCGGATGATAGCATGAAGACATTCGAAGTGGCGGTGATCGGTGGCGGTCTGGCCGGCATGATCGCCGCAATCGCGCTGGCGCGCGGCGGCCGCAGCGTGGCGCTGATTGCCCCCGTAGCTCCCAAAGAGGACCGGCGCACCACGGCGCTGATGGATCAGTCGATCCGCTTCCTCGACCGCCTGGCGCTCTGGGAAAAGCTTCGTCCCGCAGCCGCCCCTCTCACCAGCATGCGCATCGTCGACGGCACCGACAGGCTGCTGCGCGCGCCGACCACCACCTTCCGCGCGGCCGATGTCGGCCTGGACGCCTTCGGCTACAATTTCCCCAACAGGGCGCTGATCGATATCCTCGAGGAGGCCGCCGCCGGCGAGGGCAATATTACCCGCTTCACCGATATGGCCGAATCGATCGAGATATCAGCCGTGTCAGTCTCGATTACCCTTACCGGCGGCGAGACGCTGTCGGCCGATTTTGCCGTCGGCGCCGATGGCCGCGGCTCGAAGCTGCGCGAGACCTCAGGCATTGCCGTGCGCAACTGGTCCTATCCGCAATCGGCCATGGTGTTGAATTCCGCCCATTCGCTGCCGCACCAGAACATCTCGACCGAATTCCACACCAAACATGGGCCCTTCACCCAGGTGCCGCTGCCGGGGAGCCGCTCCAGCCTGGTCTGGGTGCAGAATCCCGCTGAGGCGGCGAGCCGCATGGAATTGCCGCTTACCGAGCTCGGCGCTCTTGTCGAGGCGCGCATGCAGTCCATGCTCGGTAAGGTTGATGTGGAGGAGGGCGTCCAAGTCTGGCCGCTGTCGGGAATGATGGCGCATCGTTTCGGCAAGGGACGCATTGCGCTGATTGGCGAGGCCGCCCATGTCTTCCCGCCGATCGGGGCACAGGGTTTGAACCTTAGCCTTCGCGATATCATGGCGCTTGCAGATATCCTCTGCGACCGGGCGGAATTACCGGTACCGGCCGACGCCGGCGAAAGCTTCGACCGCAAGCGCCGCGCCGATATCATGACGCGCACGGCCAGTGTCGATCTTCTCAACCGCTCGCTGCTCTCGGATTTCCTGCCCGTCCAGATGCTGCGGGCTGCCGGCCTGCATATCCTCTCGGCGATACCGCCGCTGCGCAATATCGTGATGCGCGAGGGCATCGAGCCCGGCCGCGGCTTTCGCGATATTCCGGATGCGCTACGGGAAAAGCTGAAGCTGAAGAAGGCCTGAGCGGATCACGATCAGCCAGAGCGAAACAGTCACCACCGAAAACACCGTCGTGATCAGGATCGTCGCCGAGGCGCGCTCCTGCCAGACGCCATATTGCTGGCCGATGACGAAGACGTTGGTCGCCGTCGGCAGGCAGGCGAGCAGCACGGCGGCCTGAATCCAGACCGGCTCGAAACCACCCACCGCCGTCAGCGCAATGAAAACCGCGATCGGATGCAGGATCAGCTTCGCCGGCACGATATAGGAGATTTCTGCCGGGATCCGCTTCAGGGGCCGCAGCGCCAGCGTCACGCCCATGGCAAAGAGCGCACAGGGAGCCGCCGCCTGGGCGAGATAGTCGACGAGGCGCTGAAACGCCAGCGGCTGGTCGATGTGCAAGGCGGCCACCGCAAAGCCTGCCGCCGTCGACAGGATGAAGGGATGCAGCGCGACCTTCCGGACGATATCGGCGACAAGCTGGCCTGTTGAACGCTTGTCATCGCCGGCAGCTGCCATCAGTGCCGGCGCCACGACGAAATGCAGCGCGTTTTCGAAGCAGATGATCAGAGCCACCGGCACCGCCGCACCCTCGCCGAGCGCCAAGAGCGCCAGGCCCGGTCCCAAATAGCCGATATTGCCATAGGCGCCGGCAAAGGATTGGATGGTGCAATCGGCAAGCGAATTGCCGCGCAGCAGGCGGCCGATGGCGAAAAGCAGGATGAAGACTGCATAGGTCGCCGCGATATCGGTGGCGATGAAATCGACGCGTGTCAGCTGTTCGATCGGCGTGCGCGAGACCAGCTTGAAGAACAGAGCGGGCAGGGCGGCATAAATGATGAAGGTGTTCAGCCAGCCGAGCGTTTCGGCCGGCTGCTTCGTCGCCTTGGCGGCGATGTAACCGATCAGGATCAGGCCGAAGAACGGCAATAGCAGGCTGACGATTTCGGCCAAGAGGTCTTCCGGGGCGCGGGGATGATCGGCGGGTAGGGATCTGACTTAAGCAATTCCAACGAAACTGTGTAGCGGTTTTTGCGCCCGGAATTGCGCAGAAACAAGAGCAATTCCAGCAAAAGTGTGTAGCGGTTTTGCGTCCGGAATTGCGCAGAAACAAATCGATAGAGCGTGGACTCATTCACGCGATGAGTACACGCTCTACGACCAACCCAACAACCGATCAGTAGTCCCAGAAGGCCGCCACCCAACGAAAGGCGTCGCCGTCGACCGCCACCCGGCCGACGGATGGGAACGGCAGGTGGGTGGCCACCAGTTGCTCGCCGGTCTCCGCCAGCTCCCGCAAAAGACGGATCCGAACGCGCGCCGCCTCCTCGGGGTCGTGCTCGAAGCCGTTGAACCAGTCGGGGTGCTCAAAGCCGACCGCGAATACGGCGTCGCCGGCAAACATCAGCCGGTCGCCGCCGGACGCCAGGCGGATCACGCTGTGCCCCGGGGTGTGGCCGCCGGTGCGATGGACGACCACGCCCGGCGCCACCTCGTACTCGTCATCGAACAGCCTGAAATGGCTGCGATATTCTTCGGCGAACCGCGTGGCAGTCGCCCGAAGCGCGTCCGGGAACCCCGGTGGCATAGAGACCCGGGAGAAATCGGGCGCCTCCCAGAATTTGACCTCGGCCGCCGCCACGTGGATGCGTAGGTCCGGACGCAACTGGTCCTTCACCCCGTCGACGAGCAGCCCGCCAATATGGTCCATGTGCATGTGGGTCAGCACCACGTCGGTCACCGACGCAAGATCGATGCCGGCAGCTTCCAACCGCTTGATCAGCTGCCCGGCCCGCGGCAGATGCAGGTCCGGGTCGATCCCCAGCCCTGCGTCGAGGAGTATGGTCTGGTCGCCGCTGCGCACCACGACCACGTTCAGCGCCCAGTCGAAAGCATCCGCCGGCAGGAACATGTCTTTCAGCCAGGCCGCTCGGACGGCGGGATCGATGTTGTGTCCCAGCATCGCGGTAGGGAGCGGTAGCACTCCATCGCTGACCACCAGCACCTCAATCTCGCCGACCCGCACCGCGTAGCGCGACGGAACCAATTCGTCGAGCTGAGGTCTGCCGGTGTGTGCGGTGTTTTCCAGGCTCATCTTTGTCTCAAGGTTCATGTTCGTCTCCTTCTGACCGCCGCCTCAAACACGGCATCGACGACGCTACATGGAGGCGTGTTTGCGATCGATTGGTCGAGGGGTAAGGACGAGTGGGGCCGAGGGACAGGACAAGCCATACCACGGCATAGGTGCAGGCCTGGCTTTTTACTGCCGGCGTGGTGCTGATGGAGGTGGAGTCGATCAGATCAGCGAACGCGGCAAGCCTGCTACCGCCATTTCTCGATGAGAAATCCCGATGGTCCTTGAACGGGATCGGTGTGGGGTAGGGGTACTGACGAGATTTTCGTCAGCGTTTCGCTTGAAGCAGCCGAAGTCTGAATGTCGGCATGCTGTCCCTTAGGATAAGCGCCGATGACCTGGAAGTTCGACGTGCAGCCGAGATTCTGATGCCCTGTCCCGGCTGGTAGCACCATACAGTCTCCGGCCGCCACCGCTATTGCTTGCCCCCCGGGACCACCAATCAGCAGCGTGGCGCTACCAAGTGCAATTCCCAGCACTTCATGGGCACCGGAATGGTAGTGCTGATAATCGAAGACACCGTTTGTCCAGATGCCTGTCCAACCGTTTGCCGCGAAGCGACGTTCGAAATCGGTCGGTCTGCCGTCAGCAAACAGCCCTCTGTAAAGCAATACAGGAAGATGCGGGTTGTTCGGGACCCAGTCGCTCGGCCCGAAAAGGATCGTCTCGATGTTCATGCCGAATTCCCAAGCTAGTCGTCGATTGCCGCGACGCGACGGCCATCGAGCCGTCGACGTTGTTCGCCAAGTCTTTCGCCGCGTTTTCCATTGAACTCATCTGCGCTGATGTTCTCAAAGCTAAACTTTGGCGGTCGCCAGCGGTTCCTTGACGTGCCGTGGTTTAGCCGGGCCAACGGACCATGGCGGGCGCGAAAGATCGAGGCTACTTCGAGCTCCGTCTTTTCGACAAGCGACTGGTCTGCGAAACGGTAAGAATAGGAGGACTTCGGGAGGCTGCCAAATAGCCCGCCACTGCAGCGCATTGCGGAGACAACTTCCGACGAGACGGTGCAGTGGCCGGTCGGTGGAGTCCGTCAGAGCGTGTCGATCAGGCCTCCGTCCACGCGCATCGAAGCTCCAGTCGTTGCGGACGCCAAAGGGGAGGCCAAATAAGTGACGAGATTGGCAATTTCCTCGACGCTCGCGGCCCGTTGGATGATCGAACCGGCGCGGTGCTTCTTGACGAAGTCCGCCGCCACCTCCTCGATCGGTTTCCCCGTCTTCACACGTTCCTCGGCGAGCATCGCCTCG
>NZ_VSZV01000204.1:8965-12624 GCF_008919455.1 Rhizobium sp. PEPV16 | reverse complement strand
GCGGCAGCAGATCGAAGGCGTTCTCGTCGGGCATCACCACATCGGTGACGACCAGATCGCCCTCGCCTGCCGAAATCCAGCGCCAGAGGGTAGCGGCGTTGGAGGTGATGCGGACGTCATAACCGGCGCGGCTCAAAGCCTGGTTGAGCACGGTCCGGATGGCCGCATCATCATCTGCAACGAGGATCGTGGCTGTCATCGAGAAGGTCCTGTCGAGCTTGCTATAGAAGCGTCTTCAAGCGAGGCGTCCTTCGACGCCGGCATGAGAACGCGGAATGTCGTGCGGCTGTTCTGGCTGTCGCATTCGATGATGCCGCCGTGATCGCCAATGATCTTGGCGACCAGCGCCAGGCCGAGGCCGCTGCCATTCGGCTTGGTGGTGATGAAGGGATCGAAGAGATGCGGCAACAGATCGAGGGGAACGCCGGGGCCGTTGTCGTGGACGCAGAATTCCAGCGGCAGCGAGATCTTTTCACGCGTGCCGGCGACCGAAAGACGGATGCCAGGGCGATAGGCCGTCGTCAGCATGATTTCGCCGTCCGGCCGATCGCCGACCGCTTCGGCGGCGTTTTTCACCAGATTGAGGAAGACCTGGACGAGTTGGTCGCGATTGGCATAGACGGCTGGCAGCGACGGATCGTAGCTCTCGGTGACCCGGATGTTGCGGGCAAAACCCGCCTTGGCGACCGCCTTCACATGATCGAGCACGGAATGGATGTTGACCGGCATGCGGTCGACAGGCCGTTCATCGGAAAAGACTTCCATGCGGTCGACCAGCGAGACGATGCGATCGGTCTCGTCGCAGATCAGCCGGGTCAGCGCCCGATCGTCGTCGTCCGCAGATTGTTCGAGCAGCTGCGCGGCGCCGCGGATGCCGGAGAGCGGGTTCTTGATCTCGTGCGCCAGCATCGAGGCAAGGCCGGTCACCGAGCGGGCGGCGGCGCGATGCGTCAGCTGCCGGTCGATCTTGTCTGCCATCGAGCGTTCCTGAAAGACGATGACGACGGCGCCGGGCTCGCTGAGCACAGGGGCGACGTAGAGATCGACGAGCTTGTCCTGGCCGAGGCGGGGCGAACTCAGGTCGACGCGATATTCGTTGACCGGCGCCTTGCGCTCGCGCACCTGGTCGATCAGGGCGAGCAGCGGGCTACCGAAGGGAATGAAGGTCGAGATGCGGTAACGCGCCAGATGCGAGGCGCTGGCGCCGAAGAAGGCCTCCGCCTCCCAATTGGCGAAAACGACGAAGCCGGATTCGTCGACCATGACGACGGGGTTCTGGATAGCGTTCAGCACCGCCATGGCGACGCTCCCGCCGGCATGATCGGACGGAGATGTCATATCCTTCATCATGCCGCCTCCCGGCTGTCGACAATATTCACAGCCAGCGCATCGTAAAGGCGCGCGGCCACCTCGCGCGGATCGCGCGAGGTCATGATCTCCGCCTTTTCAGCGCCTGACAGATCAGGCGCGAAACGCTGGAGATACCAGCCAAGGTGCTTGCGGGCGTGGCGGATCGCCACCGCTTCGCCGTAGAAATCCAGCATCATCCGGTAGTGCTCGACGGCGATCTCGGCGATCTCCGGGGATTGCGGTGCGGACGCACCTGATATGACGCCGGCATGCCACGGTCTGCCCTGGCAGCCCCTGCCGATCATGACGGCATCGGCGCCGGAGCGGCGCAATATTTCCTGCGCATCGCCCGCGGTTTCGACATCGCCGTTGGCGATCAGCGGAATGGAGATCACCTCGCGGACGGCGCGAATCGCATCCCAATCGGCCCGGCCTTCATAGAATTGCATGCGGGTGCGCCCATGAATGGTCACAAGCTGGATGCCGGCCGCCTCGGCGCGGCGGGCGATATCAGGCGCGTTGATCGAATTCTCATCCCAGCCAAGGCGCATCTTCAGCGTCACCGGAATGTCGACGGCTTTGACCGTCGCCTCGATGAGGCCGAGCGCGTGATCGGGGTCGCGCATCAGCGCAGAACCCGAATAACCGCCAATCACCTTCTTTGCCGGACAGCCCATGTTGATGTCGATGATATCGGCGCCGTGATCGGCGGCGATCTTGGCCGCCTCCGCCATCCAGTGCGCCTCGCGCCCGGAAAGCTGCACCATATGCGGCCGGAAGCCCGCAGCGCTGAGCCGCGACCAGGATTCAGCCGTGTCGTTGACCAGTTCGCGGCTCGCCACCATCTCGGTGACGACGAGGCCGGCGCCGAAGCGCCAGGCAAGCTCGCGGAAGGGCATATCCGTGACGCCGGACATCGGCGCCAATACAACGCGGTTTCGCACGGACACGGGTCCGATTCGAAAAGGCGCTGCGAGGTCCTTGGAAATCAAATGATTATCTTTCGGGCACACAATAGAACTGCATTATTTTTAGCCATTATTCCCTGACTTGCCAAGGGGGCTGGGACCGGAATTGATATTTTTCGGGCAGATGCTGGAAAAGGCCAAAGCAAGACGTTAGAGCACTCGGGTCAATTCCGCATAATTTAGGGGATTTATGCTGCAAATGCCTTCTAAGCAACCGATATCGGCTGGAATTGTCATCGTGGCGGCTGGCCGCGGCGAGCGCGCAGGATCCTCCAAGGAAGGCCCCAAGCAGTATCGCATGATCGGCGGCAAGCCGGTTATCGTGCATACGCTTGAAAACTTCATGACATGGGAAGCGGCAACTGAGATCGTCGTCGTCATTCATCCCGATGACGAGGCGCTGTATGCGAGAGCCTTCCGCCACATCATCTCGGCAACGCCGATCGAAACGGTGCATGGGGGTGCGACCCGGCAGCAATCCGTGCTTGCGGGCCTCAGATACCTCAAGGACAAGCACATCAGTCATGTGCTGATCCATGATGCCGTGCGGCCGTTCTTCGATCATGCGCTTCTGGATCGTATCGCCGAGAGCCTTGACGCCGGGGCGCCGGCGGTGCTGCCGGCGATCCCGGTCATCGATACGCTGAAACGCGCCGACAATACCGGCACCGTGCTGACAACGGTTTCACGCGAGCATCTCTACGCGGCGCAGACGCCGCAATCCTTCGCCTTCGACAAGATCCTCGAGGCGCATGAGAAGGCAGCCGCGAGCGGACGAAGCGATTTCACCGACGACGCCTCGATCGCCGAATGGATGGGCATTCCGGTGACGATCGTCGAGGGCACGAACGACAACGTCAAGCTGACGGTCAAGAACGATATCGCCATGGCCGACGACAAGCTCTCGGCTTCGCTGCTTCCAGACGTGCGCACAGGCAATGGCTACGACGTGCACCAGCTCGTCGCGGGCGATGGCGTGACGCTCTGCGGCGTGTTCATTCCGCATGACCAGAAGCTGAAAGGTCACTCGGATGCCGACGTTGCGCTGCATGCGCTGACGGACGCGCTGCTCGCCACCTGCGGCGCCGGCGATATCGGCGATCATTTCCCGCCGTCCGACCCGCAATGGAAGGGAGCGCCTTCGCGGATCTTCATCGAGCATGCCGCCCGGATCGTGCGCGAGCGCGGCGGCACGATCATGAATGCCGACGTCTCGCTGATTGCCGAGGCGCCCAAGATCGGCCCGCATCGCGACGCCATGCGGGCGAAACTGTCGGATTATCTCGGCATCGATATCGAGCGTTGCTCGGTCAAGGCGACGACCAACGAGACGATCGGCTT
>NZ_VSZV01000204.1:0-8859 GCF_008919455.1 Rhizobium sp. PEPV16 | reverse complement strand
GATGAGCCTTTTTCCTCAGGATATTATTTCGACGGCGGAGGCGATCGTCCGCGACTTCACGGCTGCAGGGCTGATGATCTCGACCGCCGAATCCTGCACCGGCGGGCTGATCGCAGGAGCGTTGACGGAGATTTCGGGTTCGTCCGCCGTCGTCGACCGCGGCTTCGTCACCTATACGAATAGCGCGAAGATGGAGATGCTCGGCGTGCAGGCGGAAACGCTGCTGCGCTTCGGGGCGGTCTCCGAGGAAACGGCGCGGCAGATGGTGCATGGCGCCCTCTTCCGCTCACGCGCCGAGATCGCCGTTGCCGTCACCGGCATTGCCGGCCCCGGCGGCGGATCGGCGGAAAAACCGGTCGGCCTCGTGCATCTCGCCGCCAAGTCGCGCGCCGGCACGCTCATCCATCGGAAAATGCTCTATGGCGATATCGGCCGCAGCGAGGTTCGATTGGCAACGATCAGGACGGCGCTGGAGATGGTGCGCTCGCTCCTTACTGCCTGACGCGGGTTCGCTCATCGGGCCGGCGTGTAGATCCTGTTTGCGCGCGTCTCGAAGGCTTCGGTGAACATGCGGAAGGCGCGGTCGAACATCGAGCCCATCAACGCGCCCAGGATGCGGCTCTTGAACTCGTAGTCGATGAAGAAATCGACGGTGCAGCCGCCAGATGGCGTCTCGGCAAAGTGCCAGCGATTGTCGAGATATTTGAACGGGCCATCGATATATTTGACCTCGATCACGTGTTCCGCCCGGTTCAGCAGCACCTGCGTCGTGAAGGTCTCGCGGATCGCCTTGTAGCCGACCGTCATGTCGGCAACGAGCAGGATCTTGCCGTCGCGCTCCTTGCGGCTCCTGATGGCGAGCGCTTCGCAGAGCGGCAGGAATTCCGGATAACGCTCGACATCGGCGACGAGATCGAACATCTGCTCGGGCGTGTGCGGGACGAGACGGTGCGTTTCGAATTGCGGCATAAGCGGCAATTAATCGGGCTGGCCGAGAAGATCAAGAAGCTCGCGCATCTGGGCCCGGGATTTTAGCTGAAGAACCGGTACTTCGGGGCCATGTGCGGCGATGCCCGCGACGAGTCGCGGCGCAAATTTCTCCTCGAAGGTCCAGATGAAGCGGAGGAATTCCAAATCGACCTTCTCGATACAGCCCGGGGCCATTTCGGGACGAGTGCGGCCGACCCATTTCGCCCACCGACTGATTGCGCCCCAGATGCAGACAAGCCGCGGCATGCGGACCCAGACGACGAAATCGGTGCGCGGCAATCGAATGTCCAAGGAAGACGGGTTCGTGCCGTCCATGATCCATCGTTCTTCGAGGATCCGGATGGCGATGATATTTTCGAAGCTGACCACGCAACATGCCGTATCAAATATGATCCGAAGGCTGTTGCGTCTCACTCGCCATGGTGAGCCAATAGAAATAAAACGAGTATCCTATACAATGCTCTTTATATGCCGTCTATACTCAATTTATTGAAATATTATAATTATACATACTCTAGAACCCGTATAATAATATCGCTTGCCTGCCCAATATTCACAACATATACATTGCCGAAAATTATAGGTGTGGCACGAATGAGCTTCCTGACAGAGCATTTTATCAGAAACGCACAAGATATACTTTCGGTCGGGAGCATACCGTTAGACTCGAAATTTTTACAGGCTGAGTTTTTGTCCGACCACCGATTGAGGAGCCGGCAATTCCTCTGTGATCTGTTCCCCAAGGGTGGTGTCGGCGCAGAGTTTGGCGTGTTCACCGGATTGTTCTCGACCATTCTGCTTGACCGGGCCAAACCGAAGTCCGCCTATTTCGTCGACCCTTGGTGGTTGATTTTCGGAAATTTTTATCCGGACTGGGGCATCTATACCGCCAATGGCCGGCTATCGACGAGCCGCGCCCACCATGTGGCCTCGCGACGTATCAAAAGGTCTGCGCAAGGCGCAAACGTATCGGTCCATGTCGACTATTCCGTGCCCTTCCTTGAGCAACTTCCTGACGACCATCTCGACTGGGTCTATCTGGATTCTTCGCACTCCTATGATGGCACGGCCGAGGAGCTCAAAGTGCTGCGGCGTAAAGTCAAATCGGGCGGTATCATCGCCGGCGACGATTGGCATGACGCTCTCGATCATACCCATAGCGGCGTCGCGGTCGCCGTTCGCGAAGCAGTCGGCGCTGGCGCGTTCGAGATGATCGGCAGCTACCCCGCGCTGCAATGGGCGATCCGCCGGCCCTGAGCTACATTGCAGTTGCATTTTTGATTTGATGGAGACGTAGCGAAGGCCGCTCGCTCGCGGGAGCCGCTTTGCAAGCGTGCTCTTGCCGCTGCCGGGATAGCCGCTCGCCAGGATACGGTCGGCTTCGTGTAGCGCGCAAAATCGAATGGCAACAGAAACTCAATTCTATGGCTGCTGAAACGGAGTGTTGATCCAGCCTTAAACGGGAGCCGGTCTTCATTGATGAGCGGGTAGTGGGATAACTAGAGTTCCGGGATTTGGGCCATCTTCCGGCGACTCTTGCGGGTTACACTTCGACCAGAGCCGTGAGATCCTGATAAGACATCCCCATCGACTGCCCAAAGAAAAACCGCGGCGAAAATCGCCGCGGGCGACACAAAAAGCAAATGCCGGCTCTTACTCGGCCGCCATCAATAGCTTCTTCTCGCGCGCCGCTCTTAGCCGGGCAAAGTCGTCGCCGGCATGGTGAGAAGAGCGTGTCAACGGGCTCGAGGCGACCATCAGGAAGCCCTTGCTGTAGGCGACGGTCTCGTAGGACTTGAACTCGTCGGGTGTGACGAAGCTTTCGACCTTGTGGTGCTTGCGGGTCGGCTGCAGGTACTGGCCGATCGTCAGGAAGTCGACATCGGCGGTGCGCAGATCGTCCATCAGCTGCAGGACTTCGTTTCGCTCTTCGCCGAGACCGACCATGATGCCCGATTTGGTGAACATGGTGGGATCGAGTTCCTTCACCCGCTGCAGCAAGCGAACGGAATGGAAGTAACGGGCGCCGGGGCGAACGGTCAGATAGTTGCCGGGCACCGTTTCCATATTGTGGTTGAAAACGTCGGGCTTGGCGGCGACGACGCGTTCCAGCGCACCCGGCTTCTTCAGGAAGTCGGGCGTCAGGATCTCGATCGTCGTCATCGGTGAGGCCGCACGGATTGCCCAGATCACCTTTTCGAAGTGTTCGGCGCCGCCGTCCTCCAGGTCGTCACGGTCGACCGAGGTGATGACGACGTGGGATAGGCCCATCTCCTTGACCGCCTTGGCGACGTTCTCGGGCTCGGCCATGTCGAGCGCATTCGGCTTGCCGGTGGCGACATTGCAGAAGGCGCAGGCGCGGGTACAGATTTCGCCCATGATCATGAAGGTCGCGTGCTTCTTGTCCCAGCACTCGCCGATATTCGGGCAGCCGGCCTCCTCGCAGACGGTGACGAGCTTGTGCTCCTTCACGATCGCGCGCGTCTCGGCATAACCCTTGGAGGTCGGCGCCTTGACGCGAATCCAGTCCGGCTTGCGCATGACTTCCGTATCAGGCCGATGCGCCTTCTCCGGATGCCGCACGCGCTTGGCGTCGGGATTGATCGTATCGAGGATAGTCACCATTGCAGTTTCAGCTTTCTACCGCCCCTATGCGGCAAATCTCATTCGGATCTAGCGCCGCACCAGCCGCACAAGGAATATCAACAAGCAGGCGCCGAGGAAACCCGTCACGAAATAGCCGAGCCGCCCGCCGACCACCTCGAGATGAAACTGCGCGAGGATGGCGCTTGCGACGACCGAGCCGACAATGCCGAGCACGATATTCAGGAAAATCCCGTATCGCGCTTCCATCAGCTTGCCAGCGAGCCAGCCCGCAAGCCCGCCGATGATGATTGCCGAAATCCAGCCGACGCTTTCCATGCCTTCCCCTACCCTCAAGTTGGCCCTCAGTTACGCTTCAAGCGACCGCTCTCGCGATCAGAACCACGATGATGGCGCCGACGGTGGCGTGGATGATCTGCACCACCAGCGCGTTTTCAATGCCCAGCGAAATGCCGAGCGTGCTGAACAGATAGCCGCCGACGAAGGCGCCGATGATGCCGCTCAGCAGGCATCTTATCAGCCCGCCGCCACCGACGACCAGGCTTGCAAGGAAGCCTGCAACCAGGCCGATCAGCAAAAACACCAGCAACGCCTGCGTCTCCATAGACATGATGATTTCCTTTCGTTTTTTCCACCCCTGGGGATGGCTTTGCCACCCAGGGATAAAGGGCAGCTTCGGAAATTCTCAAGCGTTCAGCACACGGCCGTAAGCATCGAGCACCGCTTCCTTCATCGTTTCGGACACAGTCGGATGCGGGAAGATCGTGTGCATCAGCTCTTCCTCGGTCGTTTCGAGGTTCATCGCGACGACGAAGCCCTGAATGAGCTCGGTGACTTCGGCGCCGACCATGTGGGCGCCGAGCAGTTCGCCGGTCTTCTTGTCGAAGATCACCTTCACCATGCCCTGGTCTTCGCCGAGCGCGATCGCCTTGCCGTTTGCAGCGAAGGAGAAGCGGCCAACGCGGATGTCGCGGCCCAGTTCCTTGGCTTTGGCTTCGGTGATGCCGACGGAGGCGACCTGCGGATTGCAATAGGTGCAGCCCGGGACCTTGCCCTTGTCGGTCGGATGGACATTCGGCAGGCCTGCAATCTTTTCGACGCAGACGACGCCCTCATGTTCTGCCTTGTGCGCCAGCATCGGCGGGCCGGCGACATCGCCGATCGCATAGATGCCGGCGATATTGGTCTTGCCGTAGCCGTCGATGACGACGCAGCCGCGGTCGGTCTTAACGCCGAGCGCCTCGAGACCGAGGTTTTCGATATTGCCCTGAACGCCGACGGCCGAAATCAGCCGGTCGGCAGTGATCTGCTGCACCTTGCCATCGGCCGTCTCGACATGGGCGGTAACGCTGTTCGTGGCCTTGTCGACCTTCGAGACCTTGGCGCTGGTGAAGATCTTGAGGCCGCGCTTTTCAAGCTGCTTGCGGGCGATCGCCGTTATCTCGGCATCCTCGACCGGCATGATGGTCGGCATGACCTCGACGACGGTCACATCGACGCCCATCGAGCGATAGAAGCTGGCGAATTCGATGCCGATCGCGCCGGAGCCCATGACGATCAGCGACTTCGGCAGCACGTCCGGCTTCAGCGCCTCGAAATAGGTCCAGATCAGCTTGCCATCCGGCTCGATGCCGGGCAGCGCGCGCGGGCGGGCGCCGGTAGCAATGATGATATGCTTGGCGGTATAAGTGCCCTCGCCGCTCTTGACGTTCTTCGGCAGCGGATGCTGCGGCTCGACGACCGGCTTCGACGACTTGCCGACGACGATCTCGCCCGCCTGGGTCCCGGTCGAAGCCTTGGTGATCTTCGCTTCGCCCCAGATGATGTCGATCTTGTTCTTCTTCATCAGGAAGCCGACGCCGGCATTCAGACGGGCGGAGACGGCGCGCGAGCGGCCGACGACGGCTTTGGCATCCGGCTTGACCGTGCCTTCGAGAACGAGGCCGTAATCCTTGAAGTGATTGGAGTGGTCTAGTATCTCGGCCGAGCGCAGCAGTGCCTTGGTCGGGATGCAGCCCCAGTTCAGGCAGATGCCGCCCATATGCTCGCGCTCGACGATCGCAGTCTTGAGGCCGAGCTGGCTGGCGCGGATGGCGGCGACATAGCCGCCGGGGCCGGAGCCGATAATGATGACGTCGTAGGATTCAGCCATGTGTTTCCTGCCTTTGTTACGCTGCGCTGCGGGTCATGAGCACCCACGCATGTCTCTTGCTGTTTTCGAAGAGCGGCACGGCATCGGCGCGCGCAGCCTCCAGGAATCCGTTTCTTCCATAAAGCGACAAAGCCGCTTCGTTGTCGCTGGCGGTGATCAGGCTGACGGGCCGCCGATCCGCCCTGTCGATCTGATCGTCGAGCAGCCTCTGTCCGATGCCGATGCCGCGCAGATGGCGATAGACGCCGAGACTGCCGATGAACCAGCTTCCGACCACCGCCTTCTGCAAGGCAAGCATCGGTGCGGTCGCCGGAACCGTCGCCTCGATATCGCCTATCCCCTCACCCAGCGCATGGCCGATCGCCACACCCGCGACCTCGCCATAGGCCTCGGCAATGACGGCATCCCGCCAGCCGCCGACAGCCTCCTCCTCGCCCATCTTCAGCCGGCCCAGCTCCAGCGGCGTGTCACTCACGCCGTTTTTCACACCGGCAAACCAGAGCCAGGAGGCAAAACCGCGCGATGCGATATCCGCCAGAATCGCCAACTCCGAAGCATCCCGCCGTGAGGCCTGCCGGAGGGCGATGAAGGAGGTCATGCTCAGATCCCCAGCATCATCCGCACGATCGATTCCAGCCCGCGCCCAAGCGCACGCGTATTCTCCGCATCGAGGTGAATGCCGTCGATCGGTGTGGTCTTGGCGACGGAATTGCCGTCGAAGAAGCCACAACCGAGTTCGTCGGCAAGATCACGATAAAGCGTTGCAAGTTTTGCCGATTCCTCGATGCCGCCGGGAAACGATGCGGCGAAGGGCACATTGCCCGTCGCGCGGATCGCCGGCGGCGCCACGATCAGAATCTCCGGCCCATCGAATTCGAAGGGCCAGGCATGATTGCGGATCAGCCGCACGAGCCGGCTGATGCCCTGGCATGCGGCAAAAGCCGAGCCTGCCACGACCGGCTTCATGTCATTGGTGCCGAGCAGAAGGATGACGAGGTCGAGCGGTGCATGTGTCTGCAAAATCGTCGGCAGGATGCGCGCACCGTTGCGGTCGCAATCGGCGAGATGGTCGTCGAAAGCGGTGGTGCGCCCGTTCAAGCCTTCGGCGATGATACGCGCGTCACCGCCGAGCGCTGCCTGAAGCATGCTCGGCCAGCGATTCTTGTAATCATGACGGCCGATCGTCTCGGCGTCATAACCCCAGGTCAGCGAGTCGCCATAGCAAAGAACGGTCTTGGTCATTTCCGCCTCGTGCCGCTATCAGACAAGCATGCCCATCGGGTTCTCGATGTAGCCCTTGAAGGCCTGGAGCAGTTCGGCGCCGAGCGCGCCATCGACGCAGCGATGGTCGGTCGAGAGCGTGACCGACATCACGGTGGCAATCGCCATTTCGCCCTTCTTGACGACGACCCGCTGTTCGCCGGCGCCGACCGCGAGGATCGTCGCATGCGGCGGGTTGATGACGGCTGAAAACACCTTGACGCCCATCATGCCCATGTTGGAGACCGAGCTGGTGCCGCCCTGATATTCCTCGGGCTTCAGCTTGCGGTCCTTGGCGCGCTTGCCGAGATCGCGCATCTCGTTGGAGATCACCGACAGCGTCTTTTGCTCGGCCTTGCGGATGATCGGCGTGATCAGGCCGCCGGGGATCGAGACCGCGACGCCGACATCGGCATGCTTGTGCTTGACCATGTTGTTGTCGGTCCAGGAGACGTTGGCATCCGGAACGTCGCGCAGCGACAGCGCCATGGCCTTGATGACCATGTCGTTGACCGAGAGCTTGTAGGCCGGAGCGCCGCCATCCTTGCGCGGGGCCGCATCGTTGAGCTGGGCGCGCAGCGCCAGCAGCGCATCGAGCTCGCAATCGACGCTGACGTAGAAATGCGGGATCGTCTGCTTGGATTCGACCAGACGCTTGGCAATCGTCTTGCGCATGCCGTCATGCGGCACGAGCTCGTAGGAGCCCGGTTCGAAGAGCTTGAGCACGGCCTCCTCGGAAGCGCCCTTCGGTGCAGCAGCGGCCGACGCCGGCGCGGCAGCCTGCGGGGTGGCAGCGGGTGCAGGCGCAGCGGCAGCCTTGGCGCCACCGCCGGCAACGGCGGCCTCGATGTCGCTCTTGACGACGCGACCGTGCGGGCCGGAGCCTGCGACAGCCGAAAGGTCGATACCGGCTTCCTTGGCCAGACGGCGGGCAAGCGGCGAAGAGAAGGTGCGGTTGCCATCAGCCGAAACCGATGCGGGTATAGCGGCGGGTGCGGGTGCTGCAGCCGGAGCGGACTGGGCCGGAGCCGGGGCAGCCTCGGCCTTCGGCGCGGCCGCACCGTCTGCCTTCGGCGCTGGGGCGGCGGAACCCGCACCACTTGCGGCAGCGGAGACATCCTCGCCATCGGCGGCGAGAACCGCGATCAGCGCATTGACCTTGACGCCTTCGGTGCCGGCCGCAACGACGAGCTTGGCAACCGTGCCTTCATCGACGGCTTCGACTTCCATTGTCGCCTTGTCGGTCTCGATCTCGGCGATCACATCGCCGGACTTGACCTTGTCGCCTTCCTTGACCAGCCATTTCGAAAGGTTGCCTTCCTCCATGGTCGGAGAGAGGGCGGGCATCGTGATATTGATCGGCATCGAAACACCCTCCCCTTATTTGTAGCAAACAGCCTTCACCGCATCGACCACTTCGCCGACGTTCGGAAGAGCGAGTTTTTCGAGATTGGCGGCGTAAGGCATCGGAACGTCCTTGCCTGCGATCGTCAGGATCGGCGCATCGAGATAGTCGAAGGCCTGCTGCATGACGCGGGTGGCGATTTCGGTGCCGACGGAGGACTGCGGATAACCTTCCTCGACGGTGACCAGACGGCCGGTCTTCTTCACCGATTCGATCACGGTCGGCAGGTCCATCGGGCGGATGGTGCGAAGGTCGATCAGTTCGACGTCGATGCCGAGCTTCTCGAGTTCGGCGACAGCCTTGGTAGCATAGCTCATGCCGATGCCGAAGGAGACGACCGTGACGTCCTTGCCCGGACGATGGATGCGCGCCTTGCCGATCGGCAGGACGAAATTGTCGAGCTTAGGCACATCGAAGTGCTGGCCGTAGAGAATTTCGTTTTCGAGGA
>NZ_VSZV01000197.1:0-12179 GCF_008919455.1 Rhizobium sp. PEPV16 | reverse complement strand
TCGCTGGACCGTGGCGATTTTGCGCCGCTTCGGCCGGAGGAGGCGGGTCTTGAAGACGGTGCCCGGACGCTGGCGCATGTCGCCGCCGCCTCGATCATCAAATCTGCCGGTTTTCTGCCGGAGACCCCAGCGATCTATATCGTCTGCGGCGGCGGGCGGCTGAACGCCACCCTGATGGCAGAGTTCTCAGTCATGGCCGAAAGGCTGGGCTCGAGGGTGTTGACGGCCGAGGAGGCGGGCTTCGACGGCGATGCGATGGAAGCCGAGGCCTGGGCCTATCTCGCCGTCCGGTCGCTGGACGGGCTGCCGCTGACATTCCCTGGCACGACAGGGGTCGCGGCTCCCGTCAGCGGTGGGGTGCTGGCAACGCCATGACAGAGCAAAGGGTCATACTGAAGACGCCACGGCTTACCTTCGTCATGTGGGACGAAGACGATGCAGCCCTGGTACAGCAGCTGCATTCGACGATGGCGACGACCCGATATCTGTCCGGCAACGTGCCGTGGAGCCTCCAAAAGGCTGAGGAGCGGCTGCGCGGCTGGTTCGAGGAACAGGCAGGCGACGGCACGACCAAATACAAGCTCCTCGCCGAGGACGGCAGCTTCGTCGGCCGTGCGGGGATTTCGAAGTTCAGGAACGAGCAATTCGAACTCGGCTATTCCCTGCGCGAGGAGGCGTGGGGCAAGGGCCTGGCAACGGAAGCGGCGAGCGCGCTTGCCGACTGGTTCTTCGAAAGGAAGTTTGCATCGGGCTTCATCGCCTTCACGCATCCCGAAAACATCGCCTCGCAACGCGTCCTCAGAAAGATCGGCATGCGCGAACGCGCGCCGATCCTGATCGATGGAGTGCTGGACACGGCTTTCGAACTGACCGCCGATATGCGGCCGACGAAAGACCCCTAACTCTTTACGGCGACCGGCCGGACATGGGATTCGCGCCCAGCCTGATGGCCATCCTCGACGCCCCTGACCTGGGCGATAAACGAGAATTTCTTGCGCAGGCCGAGGATCGGCTTCTCGATGAAATGCCAGGACAGCACCGCAACGGCGAGAGCCGATGGCAGGCCGACGAGATAGAGCGCCAGCGCACCATATTTCGGGTAGAGAAAGACCGATGGGAACGAGCTGATCCAGATCTGCAAAAACGGATCATGGTAGAGATAGACGCCGTAGGAATAGTCGCCCTTTCTGAAGAAGGCCGGAATGGGCACCTCAGTCAGGCCGATGAAGACGGTGATGTAAACGAGGGAAGTGATAACCAAAGGCCGATTCAGCACCGACTCCGTCGCTTGGCTATCGAGGGTGAGAATGGCGACGATGCAAATCAGGCAGGCAGCGGCGAACAGCCAGCGGGAATGCGGAATGACCGCTTTGAACTGATAGACGACGATGCCCATCATGAAGGCCGTGATCAGCTGCGAGCCTCGGCTCATGAACAGGAAGCGAGCGACCGGCTTGATCGAGCCGGGCAACAGGTAGGGCATCTTCTGCACGATAAGGCCGATGACGATGTAGGCGATCGTCACCGCCAGCAGCTTATAGCGTGTCTTGACGATGGCGGTGATCATCAGGAACGACATGATGATGTAGCAGAAGATTTCCCAGGGAACCGTCCAGAGAGCGCCGTTGACGCGCTGGCTCGGATTATCCTGGAAGACGCCCGGCAGCTCGTAATGGATCCAGCCGACGATATTCAGGAAGTATTTGAAAAACCGCTGATCGGTAAAATATTCGGAATGATAGACGACCGTAATGATCGGCCCGATGATCAGCGAACAAACGACGATATCGACGGCAAGGGCCGGGACGATGCGCAAGCCTCGGTTGATCAGAAAATTCCGGAGGCTCAGGCGCTGGGCGCTGCCGGCGATCAGAAATCCGCTCAACGCGAAGAACATTGGAACAAGAGCGTATTCAGTGAACCAGAATACTGAGCCCCTGATGAAGGCATTGTTATCGGTTAACAAAAAGGAATGGGTCAATACGATGGAAAAGGCGAGCCCTATTCGAAGGAAATCGAACCCCGGACCAATTCCCCTATACTTATCCAGGACTTCCCCGAACGACTTGGTCATTGCGGACCTCGCTTTTGTTAGGATCGCGAGGACCCTACCGCACTGCAACATGGATTGCAACACGATAGGTGATCTGTTCCGGCACAGCCGGCCCGGTTGTGTTCCGGACCGTCATGGCATTGATGAGGCTGAGATTTTTGGTGTCAGCGAATCCTCTTGGCGGCCGGTTCCGGCACCAGTTCGCCGTTGAGGCGGCGGTCGAGATAATCCTCGCATTCGCCCATCAGCGTTTCCACCTGGCCGTTGAAGAAGTGGTTGGCGTTGGCGACGGTGCGATGGGTAATCAGGATGCCCTTCTGGGACTTCAGCTTTTCTACAAGGCCGTTGACATCCTTCTCAGGCGCCACCTTGTCGGCCTCGCCGTTGATGATCAGGCCGGAGGAGGGGCAGGGCGCCAGGAACGAGAAGTCGTAGGTGTTCGGCTGGGGCGAGATCGACATGAAGCCTTCGATTTCCGGCCGGCGCATCAGGAGCTGCATGCCGATCCAGGAGCCGAAGGAATAACCGGCGACCCAACAGGTTTTGGAATCAGGATGCAGGCTCTGCACCCAGTCGAGCGCCGAGGCGGCATCCGAGAGCTCGCCGGCGCCGTGGTCGAATTCGCCCTGGCTGCGGCCGATTCCCCGGAAATTGAAGCGCAGCGTCGTGAACCCGCGCTTCTGGAACATGTAGAAGAGCTGGTAGACGATCTGATTGTTCATCGTGCCGCCGAACTGCGGATGCGGATGCAGAATCAGGGCGATGGGCGCGCTTTTTTCCTTGGAGGGCTGGTAGCGGCCTTCAAGACGGCCGGCTGGGCCGTTGAAAATAACTTCGGGCATTGGTACTCCGGGTTTTATTTCGCGTTCGCGCTGCGTTGGATGACAACATGACTTGACTAGTGTTGTCAGCTTTTCTAAAACGCAGTTTAGAACAATTCGAAACTTGCATGGCGATCCACGCATCGTGGAACGTGTCATAAGGCAAGCCCGGCGGAAATTTCAAGAAAAATGAACCGCGGCCGCTGAAGCAAGCTCGTCAAGCGCAGGACTGAAGATCATGGCGCCGCCACGCCTTTATCTCGACTGGAATGCCACAGCGCCGCTGCACCCCGCAGCACGCGCGGCGATCATGCGCGCCATCGACGTGTTTGGCAATCCGAACAGCGTGCATGGAGAGGGCCGCGCCGCGCGCGCTGCCATCGAAGGCGCACGACGCAAGGTGGCAGCACTTGCCGGCACCGATGCGGGCAATGTGGTCTTTACCAGCGGCGCGACCGAGGCTGCCAATCTGGTGCTGACGCCGGATTTCCGCATGGGCCGCACGCCGCTTCGCCTTGGCCATCTTTATTTTTCGGCGATCGAGCATCCAGCGGTGCGCGAAGGCGGCCGCTTCGCCAAAGAGAAGATGACGGAAATCCCGGTAACGGAAGCCGGCATCGTCGATCTTGATGCGCTCGGCCGCCTGCTCGATGCGCATGACAAGGCCGCCGGCCTGCCGATGGTCGCCATCATGCTCGTCAATAATGAGACGGGCATCGTCCAGCCGGTCGAGGCGGCGGCTAAGATCGTCCACGCCTATGGCGGGCTCTTCGTCGTCGACGCCGTGCAGGCGGCCGGTCGCATCGCGCTCGATATCAATCGGATCGGCGCGGACTTCATGATCGTTTCCTCGCACAAGATCGGCGGGCCGAAGGGTGCCGGCGCGCTCATTGCGCAGGGCGAGGCACTGATGCCCAGGCCGCTGATCCAGGGCGGCGGGCAGGAGCGGGGTCACCGCTCAGGGACGCAGAATTCGCTGGCGCTGATCGGCTTCGGCGCGGCAGCTGAAGCCGCCGCCGACGAACTCGAGGCGCGCAATGCGGCAATCGGCGCGTTGCGCGAGCGGCTCGAGACCGGCATGCGTGAGGCGGCAGCCGATGTGATGATCCACGGTGAGGGTGGCGAGCGTGTCGCCAATACGATCTTCTTCACCCTGCCGGGGCTGAAGGCCGAGACTGGACAGATCGCCTTCGATCTCGAAGGCGTTGCACTTTCCGCAGGTTCGGCCTGCTCATCGGGTCGCCTTGGCGAAAGCCATGTGCTGACGGCGATGGGACGTGACGCCAAGCTCGGCGCTCTGCGCATCTCGCTCGGCTTTTCGACGACGGAAGAGGATATCGACAGGGCGATTGCGGCTTTCGCAAAGATCGCCAACCGGCGCAGGTCGGCTGGGGAGGCGGCTTGCCCCGTGTCAAAACTTGCGGAAACGCAAATTTCTGCTTGCCAATCGGGCTGAAAAGTCCCTTTTGGCCTCTTACATAAGGGGCAAGACAATTGCCCAAACACTACAAGCTGCCGGACCTTGTATCCGGCGAGATTGGAGAATGAGATGGCTGCCGTGCAGGAAACAATCGACCGGGTGCGCCTGATCGATGTGGATCAGTATAAATACGGTTTCGAGACCGTCATCGAGATGGACAAGGCGCCGAAAGGCCTGTCCGAGGATATCATCCGCTTTATTTCGGCCAAGAAGCAGGAGCCGGAATGGATGCTGGAATGGCGTCTCGAGGCCTATCGGCGCTGGCTGACGCTGGAAGAGCCGACCTGGGCGCGCGTCAACTATCCGAAGATCGATTTCAACGACATCTATTATTACGCCGCGCCGAAGAGCACGCCGGGTCCGAAGTCGCTCGACGAGGTCGATCCGGAGCTGTTGAAGGTCTATGAGAAGCTCGGCATTCCGCTGCGTGAACAGGAGATCCTTGCCGGCGTCGAGAAGCCGAAGATCGCCGTCGACGCCGTTTTCGATAGCGTCTCGGTCGTCACCACCTTCAAGGCAGAGTTGAAGAAGGCCGGCGTGATCTTCATGTCGATCTCGGAAGCCATCCGCGAGTATCCGGAACTGGTGAAGAAGTACCTCGGTTCCGTCGTTCCGACGAGCGACAACTACTATGCGACGCTCAATTCGGCGGTCTTTACCGACGGTTCCTTCGTCTTCGTGCCGAAGGGCGTTCGTTGCCCGATGGAGCTGTCGACCTATTTCCGCATCAACGAGAAGGGCACCGGCCAGTTCGAGCGTACGCTGATCATCGCGGAAGAGGGCGCCTACGTCTCCTATCTCGAAGGCTGCACAGCGCCGCAGCGAGATGAAAACCAGTTGCATGCGGCTGTGGTCGAGCTGGTTGCGCTCGATGATGCCGAGATCAAATATTCGACGGTGCAGAATTGGTATCCGGGCGACAAGAACGGCAAGGGCGGCATCTACAACTTCGTCACCAAGCGCGGCGATTGCCGCGGCGATCGCTCGAAGATTTCGTGGACGCAGGTCGAGACCGGCTCGGCGATCACCTGGAAATATCCGTCCTGCATCCTGCGCGGCGACGACAGCCGCGGCGAATTCTACTCGATCGCCGTTTCGAATGGCCATCAGCAGATCGACAGCGGCACCAAGATGATCCATCTCGGCAAGAACACGTCGAGCCGCATCGTTTCCAAGGGCATCGCCGCCGGCGTTTCCAACAACACCTATCGCGGCCAGGTTTCGGCTCACCGCAAGGCGTCGAATGCCCGCAACTTCACCCAGTGCGATTCGCTGTTGATCGGCGATAAGTGCGGCGCCCATACCGTGCCCTACATCGAGGCGAAGAATTCGACGGCGCAGTTCGAGCATGAAGCCACGACCTCGAAGATCTCCGAGGACCAGCTGTTCTACTGCCTGCAGCGCGGCATCCCGACCGAAGCGGCGATCGCACTGATAGTCAACGGCTTCGTCAAGGAAGTCCTGCAGGAACTGCCGATGGAATTCGCCGTCGAGGCGCAGAAGCTGATCAGCATCTCGCTCGAGGGCTCGGTGGGGTAATGGACGATAAGTCGCCGCTTTGGCAGACGGGCAAACAAAGGCATTGGATAGCAAGTGCTCTGATGTTTTTGTTCTCCACGTCGCTGGCCGGTGTCATCGTGGGAATGTTTGTCGCTTTCGCTAATTGGAATATCGGCAAACTGATCGTCCTTTCGTCTCTTGGCCTGTGTGCCGTTGTGCTGCTGCTTGGTAGAGCAGCCGAACTGGTCGATGAATTGTTAGAATTGATGGAACGCATTTTCCCTGGATGGAAAAGCCCCAAGTGAAAGATCGAGACTATGCTTGAAATCAGAAACCTTCATGCCCGCATCGCCGAGGACGGCACCGAGATTATCCGTGGCTTGAACCTGACGGTGAAGGCCGGCGAAGTCGCCGCGATCATGGGGCCGAACGGCTCCGGCAAGTCGACGCTCTCCTATGTGCTGTCCGGCCGCAGCGACTACGAAGTCACCGAGGGTGACATTCTCTACAATGGCGAGAGCATTCTCGAGCTCGATCCCTCCGAACGCGCCGCCAAGGGCATCTTCCTTGCCTTCCAGTACCCGGTTGAAATTCCGGGCGTCGCCACCATGCAGTTCCTCAAGGTGGCGATGAACGAGCAGCGCAAGGCGCGCGGCGAGGACGAGCTGACGACGCCGGACTTCATGCGCCGCGTCAAGGATGCCGCCGGCAAGCTGCAGATCAATACCGAGATGCTGAAGCGGCCGCTGAACGTCGGCTTCTCCGGCGGCGAGAAGAAGCGCGCCGAGATCCTGCAGATGGCGCTGCTCGAACCGAAGCTCTGCGTGCTCGACGAAACCGATTCCGGGCTCGACATCGATGCGCTGAAGATCGTCGCTGACGGCGTCAACGCGCTGCGTTCGCCGGACCGCGCGGTCGTAGTCATCACCCACTACCAGCGCCTGCTCGACTACATCGTGCCGGATACCGTCCACGTGCTTTACAAGGGCCAGGTGATCAAGTCGGGCGACAAGACACTGGCGCATGAGCTGGAAGCCAACGGCTATGCCGACATCATCGGCACGGCGGCCTGAGTTTCGGGTGGAAAGGACGACGTCCATGAATATGCAGACGACGAGCCGCCTGACTGCGGCCGAGACGGCGCTGATCGAGGCTTTCAACCAGCAGATCGGCGAGCTGCCGGGCAATGGCGCGGTGACGGCACTGCGCGACCGGCTTCTCGACGACCTGAAGAAGGCCGGCCTGCCGACGCGCCGCATCGAGGCCTGGCACTATAGCGACCTCAAGAACCTGCTGCGCACTGTCCCGCAGCAGGCTGGCGATGCCGGCTCGCAGGCTTTGGAGCCGCTCGTTGCCGACTCGACGGTGCTGGCGGTGATCCAGGGCCATTCCAACCAGAAGGCTACGGTCGACGGTCTTGGCGTTTCGGCCTATTCCGAACGTCTGCTTGACGGCTCTGCCGCGGGTGGCCTGGATGCACTCGGTTCTGACGACGCGGTCGGCCGCATCAATGGCAGCTTCGTGCGCGACGGCTATGTCGTTGACGTGCCTGCCGATACCGCGCTTGAAAACCCCCTTGAAATCCAGTTCATCCATGCCGGTGGGCAGACACATACGCGCCTGCCTGTGTCCTTCGGCGCCGGCGTTAAGGCGACCGTCATCGAGCGTCACCGCACGGTGACCGGCGATGCAGCGCTGGTGTCCCATGTCAGCGACATCACGGTTGGCGAAGGCGCCGAACTGACCTGGGTCATCCTGCAGCAGCAGGGGGCTGACGATACGCATCTCGGGCAGATCCGCATCGATCTTCGCGCGGACGCCAAGCTGCGGCTTTTCGTCATCAATGCCGGCGGCAAGCTGGTCTGGCAGGAGCTGCATATCAAGGTGACGGGCGAGGGCGCCGATCTGACCCTGCGCGGCATCAACCTGCTCGGAGCAGAAAGCCATACCGACGTGACGATGATGCTCGGCCATGACGTGCCGAACACCGGCTCGACCGAAGTGATCCGCAACGTCGTCTTCGACCGTGCCAAGGGCGTCTTCCAGGGCATGATCCGAGTGGCGCCCGATGCGCAGAAGACCGATGCCAAGATGGCCTGCAACACGCTGCTGATGTCCGACGACGCAGAATTCTCGGTCAAGCCCGAGCTTGAGATCTTCGCCGATGATGTCCAGTGCGGCCACGGCGCCACGGTGACCGATATCGACGCCAACCATCTCTATTACATGATGGCGCGCGGCATTCCGGAGAACAAGGCGCGGGCGATGCTCGTCAACGCCTTCGTCGCCGAAATCGTCGAGGAACTGGAAGATGAGGACCTGGTCGAGGCGCTGGAAGGCGTGATTTCGGCCTGGCTCGAAAAGCACGCCTGATCGGATATATCAATGGACAAGATAGTGCCGGCCACGCAATACGACGTCGAAGCCATTCGCCGGGATTTCCCGATCCTGGCGGAGAAGGTGTATGGCAAGCCGCTGGTCTATCTCGACAACGGCGCATCCGCGCAGAAGCCGCAGGTGGTGATCGACGCCATCTCGCATGCCTATAGCCATGAATATGCCAATGTGCATCGCGGCCTGCACTATCTCTCGAATGCGGCCACGGACGCCTATGAGGCAGCGCGTGAGAAGGTTCGCCGCTTCCTCAACGCGCCTTCGGTGAACGACATCGTCTTCACCAAGAATTCGACGGAAGCGATCAACACCGTCGCCTATGGCTGGGGCATGCCGAAGATTGGTGAAGGCGACGAGATCGTGCTGACGATCATGGAGCACCATTCCAACATTGTGCCCTGGCACTTCATCCGCGAGCGGCAGGGCGCCAAGCTCGTCTGGGTGCCCGTCGACGACGAGGGCGCTTTCCATATCGAAGATTTCGAGAAAAGCCTGACGGAGCGCACCAAACTCGTCGCCATCACCCATATGTCGAATGCGCTCGGCACGATCGTTCCCGTCAAGGAAGTCTGCCGGATCGCGCACGAACGCGGCATCCCGGTGCTGATCGACGGCAGCCAGGGCGCGGTCCATCTACCTGTCGATGTGCAGGATATCGATTGCGACTGGTACGTCATGACCGGCCATAAGCTCTACGGCCCGTCGGGCATCGGCGTGCTCTACGGCAAGAAGGAGCGGCTTTTCGAGATGCGCCCCTTCCAGGGCGGCGGGGAGATGATCTTCGAAGTCGCCGAGGACGTGGTGACCTATAATGATCCGCCGCATCGCTTCGAGGCCGGCACGCCGCCGATCGTGCAGGCGATCGGGCTGGGTTACGCGCTCGATTATATGGAGAAGATCGGCCGCGAGGCGATCGCCCGGCATGAGGCCGATCTTGCCGCCTATGCGGTCGAGCGGTTGAAATCCGTCAATTCGCTGCGCGTCTTTGGCACGGCGCCCGACAAGGGCAGCATCTTCTCTTTCGAGCTTGCCGGCATCCATGCCCATGACGTCTCGATGGTGATCGACCGGCAAGGTGTTGCGGTCCGGGCCGGCACGCATTGCGCCATGCCGCTCTTGAAACGCTTCGGCGTCACCTCCACATGCCGTGCATCGTTCGGCATGTACAATACCCGCGCCGAGGTCGATGCGCTCGCCGATGCGCTTGAATATGCGCGCAAGTTTTTTGCTTGAGGAGTGTTGGTGATGAGCCTGGACGAAAGCGAACAGAAGATCGACGTGCGCGAAGGCATCGTGCATTCCAGCATTCCGGCCGATGAGCTGGCGCGGCTGAGCGACGACGTTATCAGCGCGCTGAAGACCGTCTACGATCCTGAAATTCCTGCCGACATCTTCGAGCTCGGTCTGATCTACAAGATCGACATCGAGGACGACCGGATGGTGAAGATCATGATGACGCTGACCGCGCCCGGCTGCCCGGTGGCCGGCGAGATGCCCGGCTGGGTCGAAAACGCCGTCGGCGCCGTCGAAGGCGTGTCGGGCGTCGAGGTTGCCATGACCTTCGATCCGCCGTGGACGCCGGATCGCATGTCCGAAGAGGCGCAGGTCGCCGTTGGCTGGTATTGACGTCCCGCGGTATTGATCCGTTTACCTCGGACGACTACATTTGAATGACGATGCACCGGATCTTGACCCCGGTTGCGGAAGGAGAATGAGCCGATGGGCTTTGCAATCATGAGCATGACGGACGGTGCTGCGGCCCGCGTCAAAGCGATCGTCGAGAATTCAGGGCCTGATGCCAAGGGCGTGCGCGTCGGCATCAAGAAGGGCGGCTGCGCCGGGATGGAATACACCATCGATCTGGTGACTGAGCCCAATGCCAAGGACGATCTGATTGAGCGCGACGGTGCCAAAGTCTGGGTCGAGCCGTCGGCAGCTCTCTATCTCCTCGGCACGGAGATGGGGTTCGAGGCGACGACGCTCCGCTCCGGCTTCACCTTCACCAACCCGAACCAGACATCGGCCTGCGGCTGCGGCGAATCCGTCGAGCTGAAGCCCGCCGATCTCGCGGCCCTTGCCGCCCAGCGCCAAAGCGAGCCGGCGCATTCCTGACGTCCTTCAGGCCGGCGGAAAATTTTCCGCCAGCCAACTCATGATAAAATCCGGTTCGCTCTCATCCAGGCCATGGCCCGCCGGGAGCAGTCGCGTCGTGACGCCGGCGCCACTTTCTTCGATCTGATCCCTGACCAGCACAACATCCCCAGGCGCGCGACGCTCGTCGCGTTCGCCGGCGAGTATCAGGACGCGATGGCCTCTCAGGTCGGGAAAATCGGTGGCCGGCGCGGGTGATAACGGTCTGAGCAAGATGGCGCCGGCTGCGGTTTCCGGGCGATGCAGCAGGACCGAAGCTGCCATGATCCCACCATTCGAAAAGCCGAGCAGCACAGGTGGCCGTCTCAGCAGACCGTTCTCCAAGGCCCTCGCCAGGAAATCAGCGAGGTGATGGGTCTCGTTGAAGAGATCGATGTAATCGAGCGTCCGGTCCGGGTTTCGACGAAAGAAGGCAAAGCCTTCCTCCCACTCGACCGCACCCCTGAGCGCCAGATAAGGACGATCCGGCCCGACCTTGTCCGCAAGCCCGATGAGATTGCGTTCATGCATGCCGCTGCCATGCAGCAGCACCAGTGGCGCCGCATCGAGCTCAGCTCTTCCCGTGATGAAAACGAAATCCTGATATTCCGGCATGCATCGATCCCGCATCAATGGCGCGGATCGGCATAGGCCTGATTCGAGACGATTTTATAACAATACCGTCACTTTAGGGGCGCTCAATCGCGCTTGATGCTCATCAGCATTTCCCACATGTCGGCGCCAGTCTCGAAAACCACGGCGTTCGCCTTGTAGCTCTGCTCGGCTTCGATCAGGTCGCTCACTTCGGTGGCCGGATCGACATCCGACGCGGTCGGGCTGACGACGGCCTGAACGCCGCTTGACGCAACGGGGGTGAGGCTGGTGTTCAGCCTGGGATAGCCCGGCGTGCTGCTGTTTGCGATGTTGTTGGCAATTGCGCCGACCCGCGTCGCCTGCGCCCGCATTCCTGAAAGAGCAGTGTTCGTAATGCCGGATATGCTCATCAGCCGTTTCCCTAGAACTGGATGAAATTCTTTTACATGCGAGGGCTTAGAGAATGCTGAAGGCGTTGCGTTAGCAAAGACCTATCTGTTCGCGCATCTTGCCATCCATCTGTTCCGGATTGGCACGGGGATCGAAGGGGGGGCCAAACCATGGAACAGTTTCCCTATCGCGACACCACCCAGTCGTGCCAATCGCTCTCGTCGCCATTGAACACGTTGAGGTCGATCTTGCCGTCGACGCCTTCGGAAAGGCCGGAGCCGGAATACTGCCAGAAGACCCATTTGCGGCCGGGATAGACCTTGGAGGGGTGAGCGGCTACCGAGCGCAGCCAGAAGGGATAATTGAGCAGTTCGCCCTTCAGGTTGTCGCGATAGAAATCCGGCGCGGTGTAGATGATCGGGCGCTGGCCATAATGGCGTTCCACCTTATCCATGAACACCTGCATCTTCTCCAGGACGCGCTTGCGGGAGAGCCTTTGCTTGCAGCTCGATTCACCGTTCCATTCGACGTCGATGACGGGGGGGAGCGCGTTGGCTTCCTTCGGCACATTGCGGATGAACCAATCAGCCTGTTCGCCGCCAGTTCGGCACCAATAGAAGAAGTGATAGGCGCCATGCTTCAGTCCGGCTTCCTTTGCGCGTCGCCAGTTCTTCCTGAACATCGGATCGAGGTGATCGCCGCCGTCGGTCGCCTTTATGTAGACGAAGTTCGCGCCTTGCTTTCGCAAGGTCTCCCAGTCGATCTCACCTTGCCAGCGCGAGACGTCTACGCCATGCACGGCGAGCTTTCTTGGCGA
>NZ_VSZV01000170.1:0-9473 GCF_008919455.1 Rhizobium sp. PEPV16 | reverse complement strand
GACACCGCGTTTATTGGGATGAAAACCTCGCTTCCGCCTATATCGATCGTCAGCAGGCTCTGATCGATGGCGCGGAAGCCGATGGAATACCCGTCATCCAGATCTTCCATGTCGATGAAAACGGGCCGTTTTCGGAAGCATCCGGGTTCGTCAGCACACTCGCCCCGCTCAGGATCGCCCCCAAGGCGACGTTCAGGACGAGGCGCCATAGCGCCCTGCTTGGTTCCGGTCTCGACGTGTGGCTGACCGAGAATGGCGTCCGTCGTATCCTCGTCTCCGGCATCCGCACCGAACAGTGCTGCGAGACCACGACCCGCCATGCCTCGGATCTCGGCTATCAAGTCGACTATGTCGGCGAAGCGACCCTGACCTTTCCGATGACCGACGCCGCAGGACGCACCTGGAGCGCCTGGGAAATCCGGGACCGGACCGAGCTGGTCCTGGCGGGCCGCTTCGCTCGGATCGCGACCGTCGAACAGGCCCTGGCGGGGAGCGGAAAGGCTCTCGCCGCATGACCGACGCCGCGCAGCCCTTCGATATTCCTGTCTTCGTCGTCGTGCCGCCGCGCTTGCTGCTGCTCGACGTCGCCGGCCCGATCGAAGTGCTGCGCAAGGCGAATCTCGAACAGCGCACAGTGCGTTTTACCGTCACCTATATCGGCCCATCGCCGACGGTCGGCAGCTCGATCGGGCTTGCCGTTACGGGCGTCGCCGCGCTACCCGAGCGCTTGCCCGATGCCGCGCTTGTCGTCATTGCCGGCAGCGCCGATGCCCCGATGGAAAATAACCGCCCGTGGGACGAACAGGAGCGTGCCGACCAGGCTGCCATCGTCGCATGGCTGAAGCGCGCCATTCGCCCGGGAATTCGTCTGGTCTCGATCTGCTCGGGGGCATTGCTCGCTGCCGAGGCAGGCATGCTCGACGGCCGCGATTGCACCACCCACCACGCCTGCATAGAGGATCTGGCAAGGCTCGCCCCAACCGCGCGCGTCCGGGACAACAGGCTCTATGTCGAGGATGGAGATCGCCTCACGAGCGCCGGCATCACTGCCGGCATAGACCTTATGCTGCATATCGTTGCCGAAGCGGCGGGGCACGCGTGTGCACTTGCGGTGGCGCGATATCTTGTCGTCTATCTCAGGCGCGGCGGCTCGGATCCGCAGCTTTCGCCCTGGCTTGAAGGTCGCAACCATATTCACCCGGTCATTCACCGCGCGCAGGATGCGGTGGTCGCCAACCCCTCTCAGGATTGGTCGGTGGCGTCCCTCGCGCGCCTCAGCGGTGCCAGCCCGCGCAACCTTTCACGGCTGTTCAACGGGCAGACGGGCATGAGCGTGACGGATTTCGTCAACCTTATGCGCGTGGCTCTTGCCCGCGAGATGCTCGCTGGTTCACGGCTGGACATGGAGGCCGTCGCGATGCGCGCCGGCTTCGGCTCGGCGCGGCAGCTCCGCCGCGCCTGGAACCGTCTGAATGACGGCCCGCCGAGCGCGGCACGATCGAGGCTAACTACAGGCTCATAGCGCGATAGAAAGAGCGGACGGCTTGAGGTCGGCGCCTTGCACCTCCGTTCCCCAGATTTCGATCTGGGTCAGCGCCGGATAGGGCGAGGCGTCCTCGGCCTTGATCAGGCCGTGCAGTTCCACCCACTCGACGACACAGGGCTCTATGGGAAAGCCCTGGGCGGCGCCCGATTTTACCAGCGGAAAACAGGAGGTCTTGCCGTTCGAGAAAGTGACGCTGGCCTCTTCCCACCAGGAATCATGTGGAAAGTCGGCCCGAAGATAGAAAACGATCTCGTCGATCCTGACTGACCTGCCGAATTCCACCGTCAGTGCTGCTTGCGGATCGCGATTGATGCCCCAGCTCGTATAGGGCCAAAAGCCGTGGTCATCGTTGGCCTTTTCGCCGTCGATCGCGTTGCGCGCGGCAAAGACCGCTTCGCCCCGGGTCTCGACATTGGCGCGCGCATGCGGAAACAGAGCCCGATTGGCGTGATCGTCCCAGGGGTTCAGGGCGAGATTGCGTCGATGGGTAATCTCATCAGGGCGTGTGCTTCGCGCTGAAAGCCGGTGGATATCGCCCCTGAAGGCATTCGGCGAATAGGGCTTGCGTTTGTCGCCGAAGGGAACGGCGAGCGAATAGGCGCATTCCTTCATATAGACCAGGCCGGGTTGGATCGCGCCATCAAGGGAGAGGAAGACGTGCCCAGGCTCGGAGACCTCCACGACCACGCGATCGCCTTCGCGATAGCTCTGGCGATAGACCAGGAACGTCTCGTCCCGGCCTGTGGAACGCGCCAGCACCACCCCATCGGCATCCACGATCTTCAGTGTCAATTCCATGCTCGCCCTCCCCAGAGCATGACGCCGAAAACTGTGAGCGATTTTCGGACGACATCATGCTCTAACTCTTTAATTTAGAACCGGATTCAGACTTTAAGCCGACCCGGCCTAAAATCATCCTGTTCTAGACGATCCGCAATCTCAGCAGCCTGCCGGCAAACGGCACGCGTAGCCGGTAGATTTTCTCGGGCCAGGCCGATCTCAGCCGGGCGTCGTCCACGACGATCTCGTCGATTTCGATCTCGCCGGCGCCGTCGACGAAAATGCTGCCGAGATCTGCCAGATCGATCCTGTCCGGGCTGACGGTCGGCGCCAGGCATGTCATCAGCGACAGGACCGCCGGCTTGCCCCCGTCATAGGTGTCGACGATCTCGACATGGCGGTCGCGCAGCAGCGAAGCGACGCGCCGATAGCTGTGCAACTGCGCTTCGGGGGGATAGGCGCCTGAAATATCGAGCGATATGCGCGCGCTCCCTTCGTCGAACCCGACCTCGACATCGCGCGCGCCAAAGGCTTCGCCGGCGGACTGCATGACGCCTGCGAATGTCGGCAGGTTGTGGAAAGCCGACTGCATCGTCCATATCTCGTAGCGCCGCGCCGAAAAGGTCTTTGCAGTATAGGTCTCGACGCCGACATCAATCAGGAACGGACGTCCGTTCTTGTAAAGCGTCACGCTCCCGACATCGTTGTGATTGTGGCCCTCGCCATTGTTGCCGCCCTTGACGGCAAGCGAAAACTGCTCGTCGCGGGCGATGAACAGGCCGATGCCGGGATAGAAGATATCGCGCCCGGACAAAGGACGCGGCGGGGCGGCAGCGGGAAGCGTCGGGCCGACCAGCAGCTCCTGCACGCGATACCAGAGGTTCCATTCCCCCGGCAGGTGCGGATTGTCGGACGCGGCCCTGTCGGCTGCCGCGAACTCAGCCAGCATCTCAGAGCCGACCGCCTGTCCGAACAGGTATTCCCGCGCGCTGCAGGGGTCGACCACCGCGGAAGAATCCGCGAAATTGAAATAGTAACGGTCGGCCACATGCATGTGAGCGATATATTCAGCCATGTTGCGGATCTTCGGCTGTTGCCAAAATTGGCCGAACAGGCCCGGCGCCACCGTATCCAGGATGGTCAAAGCACCATGCAGGCAGAGTGCGGCGTGACGGTAATAGAGTACGCCCTCCTCGCAGGCGCCGTCCTCGGCATAGTCCTTGAGGAAGGCGTCGAGGCTGCCGAGCGCCTTTTTGACGACGGCGTGACGCGTGGGCTGACTTGTTTTCAGGGAGAAGACCGTCAACAGCACGTTCTGGCTTATCCATGCCGTCCAGTTGTTCATCCGCTCTTCGCCGCGACCCATCCACCAGAAATGTCGGCCGAGATAGGGCGAAAAGATGCGGATCTCGATCTCGCGCTCCACGCGTGCCGCAATCTCGGGGCTGATGCCGCCGAGCTCGTCGCGAAGCAATGCGACGATGGTGGCAAGCAGGGCGGCCGTTTCGGCGGCGAAGAGATCGACGACCGGCTGCGAATTGTCGGGAAGCGACAAGCGTGCGCCGCTTCGTTCATAGGCGTTATGCGCCGGAAGCTGCCAGCCGCTTTCCTCCGCGATCAGGAAGATGCCGTCGACGATCTTCGGCAGGAAGCGCGCCTTGCCTTCGACAAGTTCGCCGAGCACCAGATCGTTGAGCATCCGGCGCCGCGTGAAATAAAGCTCCTCGAAGCGCGCGCGGTTGCCTGTCGCGGTGAACTCCCGGTAATCCGACGCCGTAATCAACGGCCAGGCGCGCGCAAACGTCTCTTCGGCCTCGCCAATGACCAGCTCCCGTACCGCCTGCGGCACGGAGTTCCATCTAGGTCGATCGGAGCCCACCACCCCGGGCGTGAAATCGCCCAGCACATCCGGCAGCTCCTTTGAAATCTCGCTGAACATGTCCCTCCCCGCATTGGAAAAGCATCGATGAGCGCTTGGTCCTCATGCTCACCTATCATATGTGTTTTGTGCTTTCCATAAAATTCGTATGACCTATTCAGAACTTGTTTGACCAATACCGGATATGTGCTATGTGGTTGCGGGAGGAAGAGGAGGCATCGGTGTCCATATCGAATTCGGTCATCGCGGCGGATGGCGCTCCGGCAACTTCTCGCCGGAAGGCTGCGGTCTTGTCTAAGCGCCAGCGCAGGATGCGCAGCGCGCTCGTCGCCTATTCCTTCATTGCCCCGAATTTCATCGGCTTTGCCGTCTTCACGCTCGGCCCGATCCTGTTCGCCTTCGCGCTCGCCTTCATGCATTGGGACGGCTCGAATGCGATCACATTCGCCGGGCTGGACAATTTCTGGCGGCTCTTCGAGGACAAGGCCTTTATCGCGGCGTTCTGGAACACGGTGATCTACACGGTCGCCTCCGTGCCGGCGACGCTCATCTGCGCGCTCGGCCTCGCCGTTCTCCTCAACCAGAAGATCGCCGGGCGCGACTTCTTCCGCACGGCGATGTTCTTTCCCTATGTCGCTTCGCTGGTGGCCGTCGCGGTCGTCTGGAACATGATCTTCAATCCCGAGATGGGACCGGTGAACATGATCCTCTACACGCTCGGCCTCGACCCGAAGAACATGCCGGGATGGGCGGCCGATCGCCACTGGGCGATGGTGACGGTGATCCTCTTCGGCATCTGGAAGAACATGGGCTATTACATGGTCATCTATCTGGCCGGCCTGCAGGGCATCAATTCGGAACTCTATGAGGCCGCCGATCTCGATGGCGCCAATGCCTGGCAGAAGTTCATCCATGTCACCGTGCCGCAGCTCGGGCCGACGACCTTCTTCGTCACCGTGATGCTGACGATCCAGTCCTTCAAGGTGTTCGACCAGATCTACATGATCACCCAGGGCGGGCCTGGCACCTCGACGCTCGTCCTCGTCTACCACATCTACAACGAGGCCTTCATTTCCTGGGATCTCGGCTATTCGAGCATGGTTTCGCTCGTGCTGTTCTTCCTCGTGCTCGCCGTCACCGTCTTCCAGTTCCGGCGCCAGAGGGAGGACGAGGCATGAGGATCGCAGGACGCAAGGTGACCGTCAGATCGGTCGCGATCTACGCCATCGTCATCGCCGTCACGCTCATCATGCTGATGCCTTTTGCCTGGATGCTTTCGGCATCACTGAAGCTCAGCCGCGACGTCTTCGCCTTCCCGATCGAGTGGATACCGTCCGAGCCGCAATGGCATAACTACGTCGATATCTGGACGAAGATCCCGCTTGCGCTGTTCATCTACAACACGTCGAAGCTGACGATCATCGTCACGCTGCTGCAGCTTTTGACCTCCAGCTTTGCCGCCTACGCCTTCGCCAAGCTGAATTTCCCCTACAAGAACACCTTGTTCCTCGGCTACATCGCCACCATCGCCATGCCCTGGCAGGTCTATATGGTGCCGCAATTCCTGCTGATGCGCGAATTCGGCCTCAACAACACGCATCTGGCGCTGATCTGCCTGCAGGCCTTCACCGCTTTCGGCGTCTTCCTGATGCGGCAGTTCTACATGTCGATCCCGACCGAACTCTGCGAGGCGGCCCGCATCGACGGCATGAACGAGTACCAGATCTGGGCGCGCATCATGCTACCCCTGTCGAAGCCCGCGCTCTCGACGCTGACGATCTTCACCTTCGTCACCACCTGGAACGATTTTCTCGGGCCGATGATCTATCTGACCAAGACCGAGCTGAAGACCGTCCAGATCGGCCTGCGCATGTTCATCTCGCAGTATTCGGCCGAATACGGGCTCATCATGGCGGCCTCCGTCGTCGCCCTCATTCCGGTTCTCGTCGTCTTCCTCTCTCTCCAGCGCTTCTTCGTCGAGGGCATCGCCTCGACGGGACTGAAGGGTTAAATCCATGAACGCCGTCTCGTCCGTCGCCCCGCAGCCGATCACCGACCCGGAGGTCACAGCCGCGCTCGATCTTGCCGTCGGGCAGATCAGACGCAACCTCCCCCAGTTCACCCATGCCTCGAAGAACCATTCAAGCGTCGGAAATTTCTATCCCGCCGTGGCGAACGACCAATGGACCGCGGGTTTCTGGCCCGGCGAGCTATGGCTCGCTTTCGAGCATAGCGGCGAGGCGGTTTTCCGGCATGCCGCGCAGGTCCAGGTCCAGTCGTTCCTGCATCGGATCGTGAACCGCATCGAGACCGACCATCACGACATGGGCTTTCTCTATTCGCCCTCCTGCATTGCCGCCTGGAAGCTCGTCGGAGACGAGGATGGCCGCAAGGCCGCCTTGCTCGCCGCCGACCAGTTGATCGAGCGTTTCCAGCCCATCGGCCAGTTCATCCAGGCCTGGGGCCGCAAGGGGGTGGCGGAAGAATACCGCTACATCATCGACTGCCTGCTGAACCTGCCGCTTCTCTACTGGGCGAGCCGCGAGACCGGCGATCCGAAATACCGCGAGATCGCTCTCATTCACGCCCGCACCACGCTCGCCAACTCGGTTCGGCCGGACGATTCCACCTATCACACCTTCTACATGGACCCGGTCACCGGAGCGCCGGTGCGCGGCGCCACCAAGCAGGGTTACAAAGACGACAGCGCCTGGGCGCGCGGACAGGCCTGGGCAATCGCTGGAATGGCGCTCTCCTATCGCTATGAGCGGATCGAGGAATATCGCCAGACCTTCGACCGGCTGCTCGCCTTCTATCTCAACCGGCTGCCTGCCGACATGGTGCCCTATTGGGATCTCGTCTTTTCGGACGGCGACGGCGAGCCGCGCGATAGCTCGTCGGCGTCGATCACCGCCTGCGGCCTCCTGGAGATGGCCGATCTCGCCGAGCCGGAACGGGCAGCACGCTATCGCATGCTGGCGCGGCGCATGATGAAGAGCCTTGCGGATCATTATGCGGTCAAGGATCCCGCCGTCTCCAACGGCCTGGTGCTGCACGCCACCTATTCGAAGAAATCGCCGTTCAACACCTGCCGCGGCGAGGGTGTCGATGAATGCGTCTCCTGGGGAGATTATTATTACATGGAAGCTTTGACGCGCCTTTCGCGCAGCTGGTCTTCCTATTGGTGAATTCAGGAGAACCCGATGGCCAGCATTTCGCTTAAAGAGCTGAACAAGAGCTACGGTGCGCTCACCGTCGTCCACGACATCGACCTCGAGATCGCCGACAAGGAATTCATCATTCTGGTCGGCCCGTCGGGCTGCGGCAAATCGACGACGCTGCGGATGATCGCCGGCCTCGAGGAAATATCGGGAGGAGAGCTCAAGATCGGCGGCGACGTCATGAATGACGTCCCTTCCAAGGATCGGGATATCGCCATGGTCTTCCAGAATTATGCGCTCTATCCGCATATGACCGTCTACAAGAACATGGCTTTCGGGTTGCAGCTCAGGAAGGTGTCGCGCGACTTCATCGATGCCCAGGTGCAGGACGCCGCCAGGATCCTCGACATCAGCCATCTCCTGAACCGCAAGCCGAAGGCGCTTTCGGGCGGGCAGCGCCAGCGCGTCGCGCTCGGCCGCGCCATGGTGCGCAATCCGGCGGTCTTCCTTCTCGACGAACCGCTTTCCAATCTCGACGCCAAGCTGCGCGGCACGATGCGCTCGGAAATCACCAAGCTGCACAAGCGCCTCAACGCCACCTTCATCTACGTCACCCATGACCAGGTGGAAGCCATGACCATGGCGGACCGGATCGTCGTCATGAAGGACGGGCACATCCAGCAGGTGGATACGCCGCAGAACCTCTATGACCGCCCCGTCAACATGTTCGTCGCCGGCTTCATCGGCGCGCCGCAGATGAACATGCTGCCCTCGACCATTCTGCGCCGGGGCGACGGCTACATCGCCGTCTTCGACGGTCGGGAACTGCCGCTTCCTGCCCATTTCGACAAAAGCAGGATCGCCCCCTACGAGGGCCGCGAACTGGTGCTTGGCATCCGTCCGGAGAATTTCCACGAGCTGCCGCCGGCCGACATCGCGCCCGAGAACCTGGCGCCTCTCAAGGCGGTCGTGGAACTTGCCGAACCGATGGGATCGGAAGTGCACCTGAACATGGTAGCAGGCGGTCGCAATCTGATCGCCCGTGTCTCGCCGCGCTGCCGGCCTGATATCGGCGAGGAGGCAGCGCTGGTTGCCGATATGACCAATGCGCAGCTGTTCGACAAGGAAACGGAACGCTCGATTTTATACTGAGACGCCTGCGGGAGACGGCTATGCAGTGGTTGCGGGACATGTGGACGAGGGAGGGACCGGGCATTCCGAAGGATGCGCCGAAGAGGACCGGCCTTGCCCTGTTCGCCGAGATCCTCGTCCGCGAGTGGTGGGAGATGGTCAAGCTGAACATCCTCTTCATCCTGGCGGCCCTCTTCGTCGTGACGCTGCCGGCAGCCCTCGCCGCCATGGCCAGGGTCTCGGTGGCCCTCGTGGAAGATCGCAACACCTATCTGCTGCGGGACTTCACGGAAGCCTTTCTGCGCTACTTCTGGCGCGCCACCGCCTGGGGCCTGGCGTTGTGCGGAGCCCTCGCAATCGGCCTCTATGCGATCGTCACCTATGCCGCAGGCGCACGCGACAATCTGTTGCTCAGCGCACCGCTGACGATCGCCCTCGTCGCCACCGCCTATGTCGCGGTTCTCGCCTGCCATCTCGTCGTTTTGATGGTGATGCGTGATCTGCCGGCTCTTAGGCTGCTGCGCCTGGCCGCGCTCGCCTCCGTCATCCGTCCGCTCCCGGCGCTCGCCGCACTCGCCTTTACCGCCGGCCTCTGGCTGGCGCACATCCTCTTCTATCCGGTTTCGGTGTTCATGCCGGCAACCTTCAATTTTTCACTCGGAATGTTCGCCGTCGCATTCGGCGTCCATCGGGCGGCGGTGATGGTTCTAGACCTGCCAAACGCAACACAGCCGCACCGCGAACCGCATACGAGACGCTTCATAAAATAAACTGATCCAGAGATGATCCAGGGAAGGAGAACGGGAATGTATTTGGATAAATTCGGGGGGACGATGAAACTTGCCGTGGCAGGTGTCACCTTGGCGGCGATGACGGCCGGGGCAGCGCTTGCCCAGGACGCCGTGACGCTCAAATGGGCTTTGTGGGATTGGGACAAGACCGCCTATTACAAGCCTCTGATCGAGGCCTATCAGGC
>NZ_VSZV01000100.1:0-4242 GCF_008919455.1 Rhizobium sp. PEPV16 | reverse complement strand
GCAGATCGTGGCCGCGGGCATTCATCCACTCGACGACAGCCGGGTTCTTCTCCAGCGCAACGGCGCAGGCCGATATCGTTACCGGAATATCGTAGCGGTCGAACAGGCGCGCCAGACGCCAGACGCCGGCGCGACTGCCATATTCGAAATGGGTCTCGGTGCCGAGGTCGCGCAGCGGCGGGCTATTGGGAATATTGTACTCGCCCCAGTTGTCGTTTCGTCCGTCCTCGAGCCAGGAATATTCGGCGCCCTCCTCGTAGTTCAGCACGAGGTTGATCGCCAGCTTGACCTCACCTGGCCAGGCGATGACGGGTGGGTTCGGGCCATAGCCGACAAAATCACGCGATTGGTCTTTTGCAGCAGCGCTCATGACTTTCCCTCGCTCTAATTTTCGTTCTCGACGATCCAGTCCATGTAGTCATGGAACGACTGCCTGGCGCTGCGCGGCTGCCAGCCCGTGTCTCTCGCGATCCTGGCGATGTCGTAGGCTCCCCACATGCCGTCTTTCAGTGAAATGTCCTGGATGACGTTGGCGGTTTCCGCAGGGCTCACTTCGACCTGCAGGGAAGGCACGCGTTCCTTTGCCCAGCCGATGAAGTCGCCGATGGTTGAGGTCTCGCCACTGCCGATATTGTAGTGCCGGTAACGGAGGCGCTCTGCGAGAAGCAGCGCGATGATTGCGCCGGCCACATCCGTCGAGGTTACATAATCGCCAACGGGTTCAAGGCTGTTTGGCCGGATTGTCTCTCCAGCAAGCGCCATATGAGCGACGCGGTTCGGCACATGCCGGAAATTGCGGCTGCCGGTGGCCCGATCCATCGGTCCATAGACCGACGCAAGCCGGACAGAGGCTGCCGACAGACCGAAAAGATCGGCGTAACGGTTGACCACCATCTCGGCAGAAAATTTGGAGATGCCATAAAGCGTCAGCGGCGCAACATAGCCATCCTCAGGGAGCGGTTCGCCCGTCCAGTCCGGCCCGTGATGACGATAGACGGAGCCCGAACTGACAAAGACGAAGCGTTGAATGCCGGGACGCTTTCTCAGCCATTCGAGAATGTGCACGGTGCCCATGAAATTGACATCGACGATCCTGGCGGGATCTTCGGCTTCGGGCTGGCGCTTTGCCTCTGCGGCACTGCCGCGCGAGATGGGGGTGACGGTGGCGCCGTGCACCACGTAGCGGATATCGTGGTCGTCGAGCGTCGCTTCCCATTGGGCGGGCTCGCAGATGTCGGCCTTGATCACGGTCAGTCGATCGCGGACCGACGCAAAATAGCGCTCGGCCATCGCATCAAGGCCGGCGCGATCGAGAATGACAACACGCGCCTTGGGATCACGATCGAGCCACGTCCGTGCTAGGACGCTCATGACGAAGCCGGTTCCACCGGTGACAAGAAGGGTCATATCAAATCCATCCAAAGACTTCAGCAAGGGTATCAGCGCGTCGCGTAGCCGCCGTCGGCCAGGAGGTCGGTTCCGGTGACGAACGAAGCGTCTGACGACAGGAGGAAGGCGGCGGCAGCAGCAATTTCATCAGGCTTGGCGATACGGCCGAGCAAATGCGCGGGTCCGAGCCCGGCATTGGCCGCGTCCAAGTCCGGCCACCGCTGCAGTAATCTCGGCGTCGCCACGGCACCAGGCGACAGGCTGTTGACTCGGATACCATCGACGGCGTGATCGACCGCCATGGCCCTGGCGAGATGCACGAGGCCGGCCTTTGCCGCGCAATAGGCGACGGCCTTGCCGGTCGCCACATGCGCGAACTGCGATGCGATGAAGACGACAGAGCCGCCGCCGCCGGCGATCATCGCCGGAAGCGTGTGCTTGCCGACCAGGAAGGCACCCGTCAGGATGACATCGATTTCCAGACGCCATTGATGTTCGGCAAGATCGATGACCGTGCCGTCCATCGAAGGTGCTGCGGCATTGTGCACAAGACCGTCGAGTCGACCGAAATGTCTGGTACCGGCACCTACCGCACGACCGACCGACATATTGTCGGTCACGTCGCACTGGATGCCGAAAGCACGGGGGCCAAGGGATTGCGCGAGCGCGATGACACTCTCCAGCGATTGATCCGCACAGATCACCGAAGCGCTTTCATCGATGCAGCGGCGCGCAATTGCCGCGCCGATACCGCTCGCAGCTCCCGTCAGGAAGATCACCTTGCCGTCAAGACGTGAAATCGGTGCGGTCATGATGCGAGGACCTTCGAAAGACCTTGCTGCGGCGGGAATGGTCGCTGTCGGGCAATGAAGTGGCCGCGCCCCGGCTCGGCCATGATTTTTCCGTCGTCCCAGACGATATCGCCCCGCGAGATCGTCATGATGGGCCAGCCCTTGATGTCCTGTCCTTCATAAGGCGTGTAGTCAGTCGCGTGATGCAGGAGCGAATTGGTGATCGTCATGCTGCGATCCGGATCCCAGATCGCGATATCGGCGTCTGCGCCTACGGCAATCCTGCCCTTGCGCGGATGAAGACCGAACAGCCGCGCCGGGGCGCCGGCGGTCAGGTCAGCGAATTTCTGCAGCGAGATCAGGCCGCCGTTCACGCCAGCAGAAAAGAGCAAAGCGAGCCGTGTTTCGATACCGGGAATACCGTTAGGAATTCGGTGGAACGGTGTCCCCGGCCCGCCCGCTATCTTATCCCCATAGTGCCACGGCGAATGGTCCGAAGAAAAAACCTCCAGCGTGCCGTCTAGGATACCGGCCCAGATTGCCGGCTGGTTCGACTTGTCGCGTGGCGGCGGCGTGCAGACGCATTTGGAGCCGGAGAGATCATGGGTGTCGATATCTTCGGCCGAAAGGAAAAGATATTGGGGGCAGGTTTCGGCGTGGATCGGAAGCCCCCGCGCCTTGGCGCGGCGGATTTCTTCGACGGCGCCGCCCGCAGCGACATGGCTGACGAGAATCGGCGTCTCGATCAGCTCCGAAAGGCTGATCGCCCGGAAGGTCGCTTCACGGTCGCCGATCGCCGAATGCGCCTTTTCGTGATAGCGCAGCTCGGTCTTGCGCGAGGCGATGAACTTTTCGGTCAACCAGCGAATGCAGGCATCGTTTTCCGCGTGAACCATGACCATCGCGCCTTGAGCACGCGCAAGGTCGAGCACATTCAACACCTCATAATCGTCGAGCTTCAGCCCGTCATAGGTGAGGTAGATCTTGATCGAAGTGCAGCCCTCGGCAATCAGCTGAGGGATCTCGTCGCGCAACACTTCGGCTGATGGATCGCCGACGATCAAGTGAAAACCATAGTCGATATGCGCTTTCGAACGGGCGCGCTCGTGATAATCCTCGACGATGTCGCGGAGCGACTGGCCACGCATCTGCATGGCGAAAGGCACCACAGTTGTCGTGCCACCGCACATCGCCGACAGCGTGCCGGTATTGAAATCGTCCGCTGTCGATTTGCCTTCCCATGGCTGCTGATCCATGTGGCAGTGGCTGTCGACGCCGCCCGGCAGCACGACACGCCCCTCGGCCGCGACTTCATGTTTCCCCTCGGGCAGATCCGGCCCGAGCGCCGCAACCACGCCGTCGCGAACGCCAATGTCGATCTGCCTGGTTGCATCCGGCAGCACCACACGGCCCCGACGGATCACGAGGTCATAAGGCTCAGCGAGCGTCATTCGTTTCCTCCCGAAATGAAGCAAGGTTTGGTGGCGCCGATCGGACGGCGCAGCAGATTGAAGCAGGCAGTGGCAGCAACCAGGAACGCGCCGCTCCCGAGCAGAAGGAAGAGTGCCTGCGGTGCAAACAACTCCATCAGTTGGGCGGCGAGCCCGGGTGTCATGATGTTGCCGATCGAATAGAGGAGCAGCAGGCTACCCGATGCCGAGACCATATGGCGGCTGTCGAGCCGCGAATTGGCGTAGGCGATGCCTACAGGGTAGATCGTCAGCGCGACTACGCCATAGGCAAAGAAAAGGCCATAGAGCAGCGCCTGCGGCCTTACTCCCGGCCACGCGATTGCCGCACACAAACCAGTTGCCGCCAGTCCCTGCAGAAGGAGCAGCACGCGCCGGTCCATACGATCAGACAACCATCCGACCGGTGCCTGAGCGAGCATGCCGCCCAAGCTGAAAGCGGTTACCAGCGTCACGGCGACCGCGGCGTCGAGATGCACCCGCTCCGCATAGATCGGCGTCATCGTATAGACATTCATATTCGTCATTCCCGCCTGAAAGACGCAAACGACGGTGACCGGCGCTAGAGCAGCGAGCCGCCAAATGCCATACCG
>NZ_VSZV01000134.1:0-6811 GCF_008919455.1 Rhizobium sp. PEPV16 | reverse complement strand
TTCCGAGAGAAGGCACCACCGCCACGCCGAAAGGACGGCCTGCAGGAGCAGAAGGAAGATGCTGACCGAAATGGTCGCCGCCGACAGGGTCTGGACCGCAGCCCACCCTTCCGAAAAATCTACCTTGCGCGCGATCCATATGACGAGGCCAAGCGCGATAGCCACTTTCAAAACCGGTATGCCGATGCGAAGCAACGCTGGGGAGGACGTAGTAGTCACGGTGTCCGACCCGCGTCAAAACGGTAAAGCTTCCAGCCGAACCGATCCGTCAATATCACCGAAGAGCGAGGCATCATGTGCGCTACGACGCTGTTGGCCATCACCATTTTGTCTTCTCCAAGGCGTTCGGCGAGGAACGCACTACCGGCATCGGCGGGGACGATGAAGTAGCCTATATGATTGTCCCTGATGAAAGCATCGATATCGGAACCCGGTGCAGGCAGCACGTAACGCGGCAGTTGCCAGCCACCATCGCGGCCGCCGTTGTAAGCCGCGGACAATAATGTGTTGGCGGTGTCGAAAGGTTGAAAAACGGTTCGCAGGTCGTGATCTGCGATATAGCGGTACATGAAATAAGCTTCGCGGTGGCTCTCCATGTATTCGTCGACGCTTATCATCCCAAGCACGACGTCGAGTTCTTTCGCCTTGACGGGATCTATGTCGCCGCCGCCCACTCGATACCAGTGGGAAATCCAGAGGCCCCCGGCCAGCAAGCTGACGACAACCGGGCTGGCGACCATGCATGCTGGCGAAGAGACGATTTTCGCAAGTGGGGCTATCTGCGGCAGGACTCGCCTGTCGAGCCATTTATCCAGCCTTTCGCGAACCAGGGAGGCGCCGATAACCCCGGTCGAGAAGAAAAGCAGATAGGCTGGCGTCGCCCACCGTATGTGGTTGAACATAACGGTGTACCATATCACAAACATGGCAGCGACAATCGCTGCCAGAAATGCGATGCGCCGGAAGGCCACTGCCAGACCGGCCAGTATCAAAGCAAGAGCGACGAAGGTATTCGGCTTGCGAGCGAGGAACCAGTCGTAAAGAATATAGAGGAAGTCCTGCCAACCTTGCAGAGTTGCGAGGTTCGTCACGAAATGTCGGTTGGCGGGATCGAAAGCCCGGCCCAATTCGAGCGTATAATCCGCCATCCAAGCATCGGTGAGCCCCGGATGACCGAACAGGAAGGGATAAATCGGATTACCGAGAATGATCAGATTTTTCGCATACCAGTAGCCCGCGACGGCAAGAAATGCGCAGAGGCATGACAGGAAGAGCGGCAGCGATACCCTTCCTTTGAGAAGCGCCGGCATCAATGCCAGTCCTATAAGGCCAACCATTTGCAGTTCCGTATATTTTCCTCCGACCGCTCCCCCTAACACGAGCGCACAATGAAAAAGCTCCGCCGGGCGCCGGGTTTCCAAATAGCGCCACAGAAAAAGCACGGCCGCGACTGAGAAACACGACCGGGCCAGATCCGTCATCGGTTCGCCGACACTCCCCCTGAAGAAGGGGATGCTGAGGATCAGAGCGGCCACCAGGAAAAAACCGCATGCCCGCCAACGACTAGCGCAGCTCGAAAGCAGGAACAGAAACCCGAAGAAAATTGCGATATTCATGGTCGCCGCACCGGTCCAGTGACCGGTGACCATCATGACGAGCGCAAACAGCAGATTGAAGAAGAGTGGAATATTGCCGTAGAAGGGATGGTCGATCTGCGGCGACACAAAGCCGGCGTGCTCGATGATGCTGTTTGCGAGCGGGACGTGGAACACCCATACGTCGGCAATGCCCGGCGGAAATAGGGCCAGAACGCTCCACACATAGCAAAGTACAATGCATGTGAGTGCAGCAAGCACCGGAACCGGATTTCCGTTTTTTGTTTCAGCGGCAATTTTACGAAACAGCGAACCCAGGTCGCAAAGAACGGCAACCAGATCGCGCCAGCGCCAGATCATCGAAACAGCCACGATAGGAACAACAATTTCCCATCGCAGCCCATGAAATGCGCCAAGGATGGTTGCCGCGCCGCCTGATATCGCCAGAGCCGGCAAAATGCCGCTGAATAGAGAATCGATACTATCTCGAAATGGCTGATCGCAACGTCGGTTGAGCCAAGCGACGAGGCCCCTGTCGATCACGAGGCCCCATAATATTATGGAGAGAACCGTGCACCAGCCTACGATCATCATCGCCCTTTCGTGGCTTTTATCCCGCGAGAGGCGGCGCAGGCTTTTTGATCGGCAGCATGACCCCAAGCGCTCGGATCATGAGCCCTGAAATAAAGATCTGAAACGCTGTGGTGATAAGCCAGAGCCCGAAGACGGCCCAGTTCGTTTCGACGCCGATCTCAGGCAGCACGTATCCACTCTCGACATAGGAATCGACGAGTGGGAACGCCAACAAAATGCCTGCAAGAACGGCCACGACCGTTCCCCAAATCGTTGCGTTATAAGGCAGGAGCCGCTCGAAACGGGGCTGCACACGTCCCGAATAATCGAAGATAACCCGACCGATCGCGGCCGAAACCAGCATTGATTGACCAAGCACGGCCAGGGCCATGGCAAAAAGCATGGCGTTGGACGAGAACCGCACACCGGCAATGGACATAGGTCCGGCAAGCAGCGGCAGCATGACGATCAAGCCGAGGGCTAAAAGCAGGAAGCCCGGCCAGATGAGAAAGAAATCGAACCCGTAGACGAACATCGCCTGAAGATTACGCCAGCCTGCGCGCCACGGCTCCATCCAACCCCGCCGCTTCATGTGGCTGAGCCGTCCATCCGGATCTTTCAGGAAGTGGATCGGTACTTCGGTGATCGGAAGCTCCATATGCACGGACTTCAACACCATTTCCGACGCATATTCCCAGCCTTGCGACCGAAGATCCATGCGCAGCAATGCATCGACGCTGATGCCTCGCATGCCGCAATGGATGTCGGAAAAGCGGCTGGCGAACATCCGATTGAGAATCCACGTCGTCAGCGGCGTTCCGAAATAGCGATGCAGGGGCGGCATCGCATTGTCTTCGATCGAGCCCTTGAACCGCGAGCCCATCACAAAGTCGTAGCCCTTCCGGAAGGCCTCGATAAACGGCGCAATCTGGCGAAAATCATAGGTGCAGTCCGCATCGCCCATGATGATGAACTTGCCGCGGACGAATGGAATGGCATCGATATAAGCCCTGCCCAAACCGCGCTTCGGCGTCCGCAGCACGCGGGCCCCCCTGTCGCGCGCGATTTCGGGTGTGCGATCGGTCGAACTGTCGACGATCAGGATCTCCACGGCCGCACCGCTTGCCGCGATACCCTCGCGGCACCAGTCGACGAAGGTTCCGATCGTCAGTTCCTCGTTAAGAGACGGGACGAGGATCGTCACTTCAGGGTCGGTGACATCATCGTCGGGGGTGAGAAGCGTCAATTCCGGATCGTGAATGCTGGGGGAATTCATGCGCGTGAAACGGCTCGTTAGGAGAGAGTGGGCGGGACAAGTCCGCAGGAAAAATCCAATACGGCATGGCAAATCGCCAGATGGGCGATCTCTACATAGCCATATTGATCGGAAGCCACATAAAAGTTCAGGTCACCGAGATCACGCAGCGGATTGCCCGGCGCGAATCCGCTCAAAGTCATGACGGCGCAGCCTTTGCCCCGTGCTGTACGGACGGCCCTGGTAATGCTTTCGGATCTCCCCGAACTGCTGATTGCCACCAGCAGGTCACCTTGGTTCGCGTGCATGGCGATTTGCGTCGAGAACACGTTCTCATATCCGAGATCGTTTGAGAGGCATGTCAGCGTTGCGCCGTCGTTCATCGCCATGGCGCGCAGCCCACCGTTTTTGGCATAGTCCGTCGCCATGTGGCTGGCGATTGCCGCGCTGCCGCCGTTGCCAATGAATATAATCTTCCGTCCGGCATCGTGGGTGGCGCGAGCCAGTTGCATGGACTCCGTCACCGCTGCCGCATAATCCAAGCTTTCTCCGGCTGCCCGCGTAGCGGTTGCATTCACAAGAACATGGCGGAGAAATGTGAAGTACCGATCCAGGTCGCCGGCTGTTACGCCAAGCCCCGAAGATCTGTTGTCGTTCTGTGACATACTCGTTCAGTCCCTACGCCTTGGAAATTGGGGCGTCCTTAAAGATTAAATGGGACAAAGGCAAGTTGCCCGCCCCCTCTTTTGAGGGTTGTCGCAGAGTGTCACGGCTTTGCAACTAACGGTGTCACGCCAGGCATTTGAATTCACCGCCTCTGCTCGAGCTCCAGGGCGCTGATTTGAGATGAGCCGCGCCGATAAATGCTTTCGGCGGTTTACGCGCGGGGCCCGCCTTGCCTTGCGCAGGTTATGACGTGGGGTGAGCGAGGGGATGGCAGCCGCTTCCAGCAAAGCGCTGACCGTCAGTTCCCGACCGCTGCGATCATGCCGATCTCCACGGCGAATTCCGGACCGGCGAGCCTTGCTTCGACCGTGGCGCGCGCTGGCGCATGACCTGAAGGCACCCAGGCGTCCCATACGGCATTCATGTCTTCGAACCTGGACATATCAGCAAGCCAGATCGTCGCGCTGAGGATCCGTGTCGGATCGCTGCCCGCGCCTTCCAGAAGCCGCGTGATCCGCGCCAGGATGTTGGTCGTCTGTTCGCGCACGGACGCGCCCGGTGCGTCGATTGCGACCTGGCCTGCGAGGAAGACGAAGCCGCCGTAGGTCACGGCTTGGCTCATCCGCTTTCCGGTTTCATAGCGTTCGATCTGCATGCTCACCCCCTGAATTAGGCCCTATGCGCAATCTTCTGGCGTTCGGCGCGGCGCTGCAGCCATTGGATCGTGGCGAGGAACAGCGTCGAAAACAGGATGAGGAGCGTGGCGACGGCGGCGATCGTCGGGCTCAGCGTTTCGCGCACGCCGCTCCACATCTGGCGCGGCAGCGTGCGTTCTTCGGAGCCGGCGATGAAGAGTGCGATCACCACTTCGTCGAAAGAGGTCACGAAGGCGAAGAGCGCGCCGGATGCCACCCCCGGCGCGATGACCGGCAGCATGATGCGCAACGTCGCTTCGACCGGGGCTGCGCCGAGACTGGATGCCGCCCGCATCAGATTGTGATCGAAGCTTGCGAGCGTGGCGGTGACGGTGATCACCACGAAGGGGGCGCCGATCGCCGTATGCGCCAGCATCAGCCCGGTCAGGCTGTTGAGCAGCCCGACGGCGGCGAAGGCATAGTAGATGCCGACGGCCGAAACGATGACCGGCACGATCATCGGCGAAATCAGAATGGCGGTCAGCGTTGCACGCGCCGGGCAGGAGGGCCGGCTGAGGCCGATCGCGGCAAGCGTGCCGAGAAAGGTCGACAGAAGCGTGGCGAAGACGGCGACGATGATGCTGTTCTTCAGCGCCAGCTGCCAGACGTTGGAATCGAAGAATTCGCGATACCAGCGGAGCGACAGGCCGGGCATGGGATAGGTGAAGAACGGCTCGGCATTGAAGGAGAGCGGCACGATCGCCACGATCGGCGCGATCAGGAACAGGATCACCAGGCCGCCAGCCAGCCACAACAGGATCGAAAACAGCCGCGGGAAAGAAAGGAAGTTCGTCATCAGCCTATCCTCAGCCTGTCGATACCGACAATGCGATTGTAGACGGCGTAGAGGATCAGCACCGCCACTAGCAGGATCGTGCTCAAAGCCGCCGCCATGCCCCAGTTCGTGACCTGATTGGAGTAATAGGCGATGAAATAGCTCACCATCTGGTCTCCCGGCCCGCCGACCAGAGCCGGCGTGATGTAGTAGCCAAGCGCCAGGATGAAGACGAGTAGCCCGCCGGCGCTGACACCAGGCATGCTCATCGGCAGGTATATGCGGAAGAAGGCCGACATCGGCGGCGCGCCAAGTGACGAGGCGGCACGCAGATAGACCGGAGGGATGCTCTTCATGACGCTGTAGATCGGCAGCACCATGAAGGGCAGCAGAATATGGGTCATGGCGATCAGCACGCCGATGCGATTGTAGATCAGGTCGAGGGGATGCGCTGGGTCGATCAGACCCAACCAGATGAGCGCCGAGTTGATCACGCCGCGTCCCTGCAGCAGGACGACCCAGGCGCTGGTGCGGACCAGAAGCGAGGTCCAGAACGGCAGCAGCACCAGGATCAGCAGCGTATTGGCGACCGCCCCTTTCGACCGGGCAATCAGGGCGGCGAGGGGATAGCCGAGGAACAGGCAGATCACGGTCACCGAAGCGCTGACGACGAATGTGCGGATCAGGACATCGACATGCACCGCATTCTCCGCCGAGACCCTGCCGCTGGCGCCTGAGGCGTCGCGCTCCAGGTCGAGCGAGGCGAGCAGGTAATAGTCGGTGAAGGGCGGTGACGCATTCTTGATGAGCGTCCAGTAGTGCGGGGTCTCCCACTTGGGATCGATGGCAACGAAGGCTGTCTTGTAGGGCGGCTCCGCGTTGCGGATCGTGCGCGCGGTTTTCAAGAGCATCGAGCGCATGCCCGTCTCGTAATAGTTGAGACGCTTGGCCACCTCGGCGATCTGGTCGCGGGGCGATTGTTTCAGATCGGTGGCAAAGGCAGCAAACAGTGCTTCGTCGGGCGGGGATTTTTCATCCCAGCCGGAAAGGGCCGACATCGTGTAGGGCAGGGCGGCGGAAGCCGCCCTGTTGTCGACCGCGCGTGTCAACAACAGGGCAATAGGCAGGACGAAGACGAGCAGCAGGAAGATCAACAGGGGCGCGACCAAGAGCAGCGCTCTCAGCTGCGCCTTGCTTTTCGCACTGCCGAGACTGTTCACCCGCGTGCGGGCGGCAATCACAGAGCCGTCGC
>NZ_VSZV01000097.1:0-4200 GCF_008919455.1 Rhizobium sp. PEPV16 | reverse complement strand
ATTGGCGGCTTTCTTTCCGGGCGCAAACCCGGCCTTGGCGGCAGCCGAGTAAGGATCGTCGCGATGGCTCGATCTCAGGAAGCGACGATCACCGATGCAGAAAGGCCGGCGGCCAGCGAGCAATTGTGGAGCGTCTTCGAATTCTCCCGACGATATCGTCTCGCCAAACGCGAGGAGAACCGCCTGCTGATGCTCTACGGACCGACGGCATCGCTTCACGTTCTACTCGCCAATGCACAACGTCATTCGCTGATTTCCTAACCGAGGAATACCGGTTCCTGACAGGAGGTTCGCATGAAGCTTGATTTTCAGTTCTGGCTGAAGCTTTCGATCGGCCGGTTCCTCGGCCTGAAGCCGCCCGCTGCACGGGAGCCAGTAAACGGATTGTTCGCGCGAGACGAAGAGCGCGACCGGTCCGCCCGCGAATACGAACTCCATTATTGGGGCACCATGCCCGGCCTTTGGTATTGAGGAGAACGGCGTGATGGCGATTGTCGTTGAGACCGACCTGCGTCGGCACGGTGCGAGAAGAGCGGAAGGCACCGTCATGTCGCATTTCAGGCATGCGGCGGGGATCTGCACGATTGTCAGCTCCTTCACATTCCTGTTCGCCCTGGTGATCGGGTGGATCTGATGAGTGATGTCCGATGTTTGCCCCCATCGGGAAAAAGACCGGCGCGCAGCTTCAGAGAGGATGCCGTCAGATGATCGATGTACTTATTCTTCCCGGGCTTTTCGGCTCGGGAGAAGGGCATTGGCAACAGCACTGGCTACAGGATCAGCCAGGCAGTCGTTGCGTCGTTCAGGACGACTGGGATCATCCGAACCTTGACAACTGGCTGCTGCGATTGGAAGGCGCGCTTGAAGAGGCCGGCGAGGCCTATCTGGTTGCCCATAGTCTCGGATGCCTGCTTGCCGCCCGCTTGGCCGGGCGAAGTGCTGCGCGGCGCGTCAAAGGAGCATTGCTCGTTGCTCCATGCGATCTGCCGGCCACGGAAAACCTGCATCCCGGGCATATCTCGTTTGGTGGCATGCCGACGGCGCCTTTGCCTTTTCCAAGCATCGTCGTCGGCAGCATGAACGATGCCTACATGACGGTCGATCGGTTGACCCTGTTTGGCCGCTTGTGGAACGCCGAGACCAGGAATATCGGCCTTGCCGGGCACATCAATGTCGCCAGCGGCTTTGGCCGCTGGCGCAACGGCTACCGATTGCTCGAGGGCTTGAAGACGCAAACGCGCGGTCGAAGGCATGTCGTTTCCATGCCGCCGGCTTTTGCTATGTGAGACAGAGTGGAATGTCCGATATTGTCGCCGATCTGTTGCGCCTTAGCGAAGATCCGAATGCCGATCCAAGAACCAGGCGCCGCCAAACCATGGAGCGGCTGGTACAGACGCTGCTTGCCATGGCCGATGCCGAAATCGGACCAGGAGATGCGCAGCATCGCCATTCGATCCTCCATCTGACGACGATCATCCGCGAGATGACGGAAAGGATCGCAGAGGCCGATGATGTGACGTTTTCGGCAATCGTTAGGGAGGCCGCGATGCTGATACGCAGCCTGCAGCGGCGCCAGGCCGATGCGGCCAGATTTACGGTGCACTGACGCATGATGGATATCCGGGAGCATAAGCTGGTGACGGTCCAGGGAAGCAAACTTTTGATGACCGGATCAAGAATGGCTCTGACTGACGAGCTCGTATCGCTGAGCCTTCGACCCGCGATCGACGTCGGTCCCGATCCACACCGAAAACCGCTGACCGAAGCGGAGGTGGAGATGCTCGCCAACCGGCTTCTCCAGGAGTCTACTGGCGCGCCGCTCTGGATCTTCGCCTATGGATCATTGATATGGAAGCCGGACTTCGATGCCGTCGAATCGCAGCATGGCGCAACAAGAGGGTGGCATCGCTCCTTCTGCCTGCAGATGACCCGCTGGCGGGGAACGCGGGCCCAGCCGGGTCTGATGATGGCACTTGACCGGGGCGGACGTTGCAACGGCATCGTCTTCAGGCTTGCCGATGATGATCGCCTTGGCCAGATTCGGCGGTTGATCCGCCGTGAAGTCGGCACGATCGAAGACGCTGCGTCGGTTCGCTGGATCCCGGTCGCGACCGCACATGGGCTCGTGCGTGCGCTGGTCTTTTGGGCTGGTCCGAAGGGCGAGCGCGTTTCCCGCAAATTGCCGCTCGAGACGGTGGCGCAGGTGCTTGCGAGAGCCTGCGGACACATGGGTTCCTGCGCCGAATATCTCTATCTGACGGTGAAACATCTGGAAGAACGCGGCATCCGGGACCGCAATTTATGGCGTCTTCAGAAACTGGTCGCAGCCGAGCTCGTCGCCATACACGGGCTGAACGCGGCGGCAGGAAGCCATTGAATATGGCTCCCTGCCGCCATCTGGTCAAAGCTTGCCCTTCCAGGGCACGAGGAACGCCTCCAGAAAACGAGTGACGGCCGAGAAGGTGAACGCGCAGATCGCGATGATGCCGATGCCGACGAAGACGACGTCGGTCGCCAGGAAATGTGAAGCCGACATGATCATGAAACCGATCCCGCGGGTGGAGGCAATCAATTCAGCCGCAACCAGCGTGCCCCAGCCGACACCGAGCGCAATTCGAATGCCGGTGAGAATCTCGGGCAGGGCGGACGGTAGGACGATGTCCAGGAAGAGCTGCAGCCGGCTTGCGCCCAGCGAACGCGCGGCATTGACGCGCTCGATCGGCAGCGAACGGACGCCGGCCTGGGCCGAGAGGCAAATCGGTGCGAACATCGCAAGCACCAGCAACGTGATTTTCGACGTCTCGCCGATGCCGAGCCAGATGATCATCAACGGCAGGTAAGAGAGCGGCGGAAGCGGCCAGTAGAACTCGATCGGCGCGTCGAGCACCCCTTTTGCCCAGCGGTTCAGGCCCATCAGCAATCCGAGCGGAATGCCGGCCGAGATGGCAATGAGGGCAGCGACAACGATGCGGAACAGGCTCGCAAAAACATGCTCGGACAGCGACGCTCCGGCGTAACCGTCGCGATAGATAGCGCCGATCTGTGTCAGCACCTCGTCCGGACGCGGCAGAAACAAGTGTGGGACGACACCGAGCGCCGATACCAGCCACCACAGCAGCAGTATGGCCAGCGCCGTGGCAACGCTGATGGCCACCGTCGATTTTTCGCCGGCTCCGAAGCTTGCCATTTTTACCAGCTTGACCTGGCGGTCCTCTCTACCCGCCACAATCGGCGGGGCCTGCACTATGTCGCTCATGCGGCGCTCCTGAGGTCTTCGGTGCTGTGCAGAATGGCGCGGATCTCCTCGCGCAGCTCGGCAAATTGCGGCGACGCCTTGATCGATCGGGCATCGCCGGTTTCGGCGAAGCGGCGAACGAAATCCAGATCGAAGCGTGCCACGACGCGTCCCGGTCGAGGTGACATGACCAGGACCTGCGTGCCCAGGAACAAGGCCTCTTCGATCGAGTGCGTGATGAAGAAGACCTTTTTTGCCGTTTTATCCCAGATGGAAACCAGCAGTTCCTGCATCTGCTCGCGCGTCAGGCTGTCGAGCGCGCCGAACGGCTCGTCCATCAGCAGGATGTCGGGATTTGTCGCCAGAGCACGCGCGATGCCGACACGCTGCCGCATGCCGCCCGACAGCTCGTAGGGAAAAGCGCCGGCAAATTCATCGAGGCCGACGAGACGGACAAGCTCCAGGGCGCGCGCTTCGCGCTCCTTGCGCTTGACCCCGGCGAATTTCAAACCGAGCGCGACATTGTCGACGACGGATTTCCAGGGCAGCAGCGAGTCCTTCTGAAAGACGACGCCGCGATCCGCACCCGGTCGTTCGACCGCGCGGCCATCGAGCGTGATCCGGCCATCCGAAAGCGGAAGGAAGCCGGCAATCGCGTTGAGAAGGGTTGACGTGCCGCATCCCGACGCCCCGAGTGCGACGACGAAGCCCCGTTCGAGAATATCGAAGGAAACGCGATCGAGCGCGTGAACGGTCCGTCCGTCGCGGGCTGCGAAGAAAACGCTGGCGTGATCGACTTTAAGCATGGAGCCGCTCGCAGGTTCGACGCCGGCGCAACGACTGCGCCGGCGTCAGGGAGGATCAGTTGCTGACGCCGGTGAGGGCATCTGCGGTGACGAAGGCGCCGTAATTCGCCAGCACGTCGGGAACCTTGCCCTGTTCCTTCAGAAACAATGCCGTGTCCT
>NZ_VSZV01000241.1:0-16718 GCF_008919455.1 Rhizobium sp. PEPV16 | reverse complement strand
CGATTTCTTCCTGCAGCGGGTGATCGATTTCGTGCTGTCGTTGCCGACGATCCCGATCTGGCTCGCAATGGCCGCGGCCCTGCCGCAGGACTGGCCTGCGACGCTGCAATATATGATGATCACGATCATCCTGTCGCTGACCGGCTGGGCGCAGCTCGCCCGCGTCGTTCGCGGCCGCTTCCTGTCTTTGCGCACCGAGGAATTCGTCGCCGCCGCCAGGCTCGACGGCGTTCGCGAAAGGCGCATCATCTTTCGCCACATGCTGCCGAGCTTTGCCAGCCATATCATCGCGTCGATCACGCTTGCGGTGCCGGCAATGATCCTTGCCGAAACCTCTCTCTCCTTCCTGGGCCTCGGTCTGCAGCCGCCGACCATCTCCTGGGGCGTGCTTCTGCGCGAGGCCCAGAACATTCGCTCGATCGCCACTGCGCCATGGCTCTTCATGCCGGGCTGCGCCGTCGTGGTCGCCGTGATGGCGCTCAACCTTCTCGGCGACGGCCTGCGCGATGCGGCCGACCCCTATAACAAATGAGGCCGGCATGACCGATATCCTTCCCATTGCCGGCAGACCGCTGTTGCAGGTGAAAAATCTGACGGTCGAGTTTCCTCTGCGCACCGGCGTCTTTCGCGCGGTCAGCGATCTGTCTTTCTCGATCGAGCCGGGCAAGACGCTCTGTGTCGTCGGCGAAAGCGGATCCGGCAAGTCGGTGACGGCGCGTTCGATCCTGCAGATCGTCGATGCACCCGGCCGCATATCCGGCGGATCGATCATGCTGAACGATCAGAACGGCGGTTCGATCGATCTGACCAGCCTCAATCCGCGCGGGCGTCAGATCCGAGCGATCCGCGGCCGCGACATCGCCATGATCTTCCAGGAGCCGATGTCGTCGCTGTCGCCGATCCACACGGTCGGCAACCAGATCGTCGAGGCGCTTCGCCTTCACACCCGGATGAGCAAGGCAGAGGCGCGCGCTGAAGCCATATCGCTGCTCAAGCAGGTCGAGATTCCCTCACCGGAAAAAGCGCTGGACCGATATGCCTTTCAATATTCCGGCGGGATGCGCCAGCGCGCGATGATCGCCATGGCGCTCGCCTGCAAACCGCAGCTGCTGATCGCCGACGAGCCGACCACGGCCCTCGACGTGACGACGCAGGCCGAAATTCTCGACCTGATCGCCCGGCTGCAGAAGGCCAAGGGCATGGCCGTTCTGTTCATCACGCATGACATGGGCGTCGTGGCGCAGATCGCCGACGATGTGCTGGTCATGCACAATGGCGTCGCCAAGGAATATGCGCCGGTCGAGCAGATCTTTCATGCGCCGAAAGACGACTATACCCGCATGCTGATCGGCTCGGTGCTGAAGCTGGAAGCGAAGGCCGAAATCCGGCTGGCGCGCCCTCCGCTCGACACGACGGCGCCACCGATCCTCGAACTCCGCAATGTATCGATGGATTTCGGCGAGGTAAAAGCGCTGGCCGATGTTTCCATTTCGCTTCTGCCGGGCGAGACGCTCGGCATCGTCGGCGAGAGCGGATCCGGCAAGACGACGATGGGTCGCTCCATCATGCGGCTGATCGATCCGACTGCGGGCGAAATCCTCTATCGCCGCGCCGACGGCGACATCATCGACCTGGCAACGGCAAAAGGTCAGACGCTCGCCGCCGCAAGGCGGGAATTGCGGATGGTGTTTCAGGATCCTTTCGGCTCCCTCAACCCGCGCATGACCGTCTCGCAGATCATCGGCGAGCCGCTGCTCGTCAATGGTGTCGCAAAGGGGCGGGCGCTGGAGGAGCGCGTTTGCTACCTGATGGAGCAGGTCGGCCTCGACCCGAGGGCGCGCGAACGCTACCCGCACGCATTCTCCGGCGGCCAGCGTCAGCGCATCGGCATTGCCCGCGCCATCACCCTCAATCCGCGCGTCATCGTTGCCGACGAGGCAACCTCGGCGCTCGACGTCTCGGTGCGCTCGCAGGTGCTCGATCTGTTGATGCGCCTGCAGGACGAACTCGGTCTCGCCTATATCTTCATCAGCCATGACATCGGCGTTATCCGTTACATGTGCGACCGTGTCGGCGTCATGTACAAAGGCCAGCTCGTCGAAATCGGCGATGCGGAGAAGGTCTGCCGCACGCCCGAGCACGCCTATACGCAGGCGCTCATATCAGCGATCCCGCGCCCCGATTCGCGTGATCGCGATCATTCGCGGCGTTTCCGCTACGTCGCGCCGGACATTTTGAAGAATGGGAGTTTTCAGCGATGAAAATCACCGGGATCCGCACTTTTCTCATGCATGTCGGTCAGCCAGATCCCGCGAACTGGGCTTCCGACCAACGCTCTGGCGGCGGCGCCTCCAAGCAGTTCGGCGGCACCAGAAACTGGCTCTTTCTGAAGATCGATACCGATGAGGGCATCACAGGCATCGGTGAATGCTCGGGCTGGCCGCGTGTCGTCGAGACGGCGATCCATGATCTCGCCCCCCTCCTCATCGGCGAGGATCCGGCACATACCGAGCGCTTGTGGCAGAAGATACAAATCGCGATGATGGGCCATGGCATGCTCGGAACGGTCGGAGGCGGTGCGATGACCGGCATCGACATGGCGCTATGGGACATTAAGGGCAAGGCGCTCGGCGTGCCTGTCTGGATGCTGCTCGGCGGCAAGGTGCGCGACCGGATCCCGATCTATTCGCATGCGAATACGCCCGAGCGCGCGCTTGCCATCAAAGCGCGAGGCATAAAGGCGATCAAATGCGGCGGCGTCGCCGATCCGGTCCGCAAGGTTGCTGCGCTGCGTGACGCCGTCGGTGACGACATGGACATCGCCATCGATCTGCATGGGCCGCCGTGGCTGACGCCTGCGGATGCCTGCCGGCTGGTGCGGGCGCTCGAACCCTATGAATTGATGTGGGTGGAAGATCCGATTGCGCCGGAGAATATCGACGGCTACCGTCGCATCCGCGACGCAGCACATGTGCCGCTTGCCGCCGGCGAGCGCTCGGCGACCATCTTCGGCGAGCGTGAGCTCATAGAGAAGGAACTGGTCGACATCATCCAGCCGGACACCGGCCGGGCCGGCGGCATCACCCAGATGAAGAAGATCGCGGCCATGGCCGAAGCCCATCATATCCAGATGGCGCCGCATTCGGGTTCGCTCGGGCCGGTGGCGGAATATGCGGCTCTGCATCTGCTTGCGGCGATCCCCAACGCCCTCATCCTCGAGCGGCTTGACGACGACTGGGACGGCCGCCGCCAGACGATCGTGCCGCACCCGCAACAGGTCGACGGCTTGATCGCCGTTCCCGATGGCCCGGGACTTGGCTGCGATATCGACGAGGCCTTCGTGGCGCGCTTCCCCAGCAACGGCAATGTCTCGGTGCCGCAAAGTGCCGGTGCCTACAATCCCGGAACCGACAACGAGCATCTCTACGTGCAGACGCGCCAGTCGCGCCGCACCTATTTCAATCGCTAGAAGGACAGAAAGATGAAGATCGACCGCATGCGGGTTTTCATGACCCGCGACAAGGACCGTCCGCGCGTGATCGTCGCGCTCGATACCGATGACGGGCTGACGGGTTGGGGCGAATGCTACAATCACGGCCCCGACAAGGCGCTGCCGCCGCTGCTCGATTATCTCTACGAATTTGTCTCGGGCCAGGACCCGACACGCGTGGAGTATCTCGTCAATCTGCTGATCCAGCAGAGCCGGTTTCCGCCGGGGGCGCTTGGCCTTGCCGCGATCTCGGCGCTCGATCACTGCCTGTGGGACCTTGCGGCCAAGGCGGTGAATGTCCCGGTCTACAAGCTGCTCGGCGGCGAAGTGCGCGACCGCATCAAGGTCTATGCCGGTGTCTACACCGCGCCGGATGCGCCAGCAGCCCGCGACGAATTCGATCGCCTGAAGGAGGGATGGGGGTTCACCGCCTTCAAGCTCAGCCCCTGGCGGATCGACATGCACTCGAACCGCTGGGGTAATGTCGTCAAAGCCTCGGCGGATTATTTCCGCTCGCTTCGCGAAACGGTCAATGACGAATACGAAATCGCCTTCGATGCCCATGCGAAGATTTTCGAACCGATCGCCGCTCGCCAGCTCGGCAATGCGCTGGCGCCTTATGACCCGCTGTTTTTCGAGGAGCCGTTGCGTCCCGAGAACATCGAGGCCTGGGGCGACCTGAAACAGGGGCTCAACTGCACACTTGCGACCGGCGAGTCGCTCTATAACAGAAACGAGTTCCTGCGGCTGCTGCAGGTCAAGGGCGCCGACCTAATCCAGCCCGACATCTGCGTCGTCGGCGGCATCAGCGAAATGCGCCGCATCGCCACGCTCGCCGAAGCCTTCTTCGTCGGCGTGGCGCCGCACAACCCGATGGGTCCGCTTGCGACGGCGGTCAACGTTCATTTTTCGGCGGCGGCACAGAATTTCCGCATCCTCGAATACCGGCTGCCGAAAGGACAGGCCTATGTCTATGGCGGCCTCGATATCGAGAAGCGGGAGGGGGAAACCCGCTACGTCGTCGATCCCTACCTGCCGAAGGACGGCTATCTGGAGCTGCGTCCCGACCGGCCGGGCTGGGGCGTCGAAATGGACGAGAAGGCGATGGAAGAGGAAGGCTACATCCACTGGCAGCGGCGCGTGCCGAAACGGCCCGACGGCTCCTACGCCTTCGCCTGAGGGCATCGCCCGCTTTTAAAACAGGAGCTGGTCCCGGATGGCCTGGCCAGCTCCCGCAGGGCGACGCTTCTAGAGCATGATGCCGAAAAGTGTGAGCGGTTTTCGGGTGACAACATGCTCTAACTATATAATGTAGAACAGGATTCAGATTTTAGGCCGACGGGCCTAAAATCATCCTGTTCTAGGCATCTTTCGGTAGGACTGAGCGAACCCTTGCGATGAAGACATGGAAGTCCTGCATGAAGGTGCGAAGGAAATCGGCGGTTTTGTCGTTCGTGACCTCGCCGTCATCGGTGATCAGCCCCGGTGTGAACTGGATGTAGGCTTCCGGGGCATTCATCTGGGGAGAGTTGCAGAAACTGAGCACACTGCGCAAATTCTGCTGGGCAACTGCTGTGCCTATCGCGCCTGGCGACGTGCCGATTACCGCTGACGGCTTGCGTGTGAACGAGTTGGTGCCGTAGGGGCGGCTCGCCCAGTCGATTGCATTTTTCAGCCCGCCGGGTATGGACCGATTGTATTCGGGCGTAACAAACAGCACGGCGTCGACGGCAGCGATTGCCGCTTTGAATGCTTTGCCAGCCGGAGGGTAGTCGGCGTCATAGTCGTAGCTGTAAAGCGGCAGGTCCTTGAAGGATATCTCCGACATTTCAAGTTCCGGCGGGGCGAGCCGCACCAACGCTTTCGCGAGCTTTCGGTTGATCGAGCCCTTGGCGAGGCTGCCGATGAGATAGCCTACTTTATGGGTGGTCATGGCGTTCTCCAATATCTCGCATGATAAAGGACCTATCATACGCAAAAATCAAAGAAGGGTCTCTGGTCCTTGGATCGCAGGCAACTAATCGCCGACGAACGTGACCGTCTCGTCGAGCGGGGCGCGGCCTGTGCGGGTGTAACTGACCGTGGGATCCTCGTGCCCGATCGACATGCCGCAGAAGAGGATGAGCTCGTCCGGGGGTGACAGGACTTCTGCGACCGTCTCGCGAACCTGCGACCACGCCATCTGCGGGCAACTGTGCAGACCTTCGGCACGGAGCAGCAGCATGACGGTCTGCAGATACATGCCGACATCGGCCCATTGGGATAGGCCCAGGTCACGGTCGATGTAGCAGAACAGGGCGGCGGGCGCGCCGAAACAGTTCCAGTTGGCGATCGCTGCCCGCTGGCGCGCCTCCCAGTCCTCGCGCGCAATGCCGAGCGCGCTGTAGCGCTCCTTGCCGAAGGCGGATCGGCGCTCCCCGTAGGGGGACTTCAGCACGGGCGGGTACATCTCGTACTGCCGCTTGTCCCAGGCGTCGCCATGGGCCACGCGCTCGACGGCGGACGTCTTGAGCTCAGCCAGCGGTGCGCCGGTCATCACATAGGTGTTCCACGGCTGGATGTTCGAACCTGACGGCGACCAAGCTGCGGCGGACAGCACTCGCTCAAGCACCTCCCTCTTTACAGGCTCGCCTTTGAAACCCCGCACCGCCCGTCGGCTTGTGACTGCTTCATATACGTCCATGATCGCCTCCATGCCGCCGGTCGTTCGGTACGTCCATACTCATGGCGTCTCCTCCTGACTTTTCCCGTTCCTGATGTGATTCATTATCTCCATTTGCAATGGAGGCGTAATCACACCGTCGTCTAGGAGGCGTACATCAAACGTACATCAGGGATCGAGGCATTCGAGGGCCATGTGGGCGAAGCAATCGCGGGACCCCCGCGCCATTGCATCCAGGCCTTGGAACTACGCCCATTGAGCGGCCTCGGCTTCGCGCTTGCGCTCAAGCCGCGGTCATCTCTTTCGCCGTCCTCGCCATTGCGCTGCTCTTCGTCGCCGCGGTGCCGATCCCGAGTTGCCTACAAGATCATGTTCCAATCATGAGCCGCAAGAGCAACGCTTCGTCATTTCGTCAGGTGCCTACGGCTCGGCCGCGTTCCACTGGGGAGCGAGGGTGCCATCCGAAGATGTCGGCGAGCGTATCGAGCATCGCCGTGGCCGCGGCGGATTGAAGTGAATAGTAGATCGTCTGGGCATCCCTTCGCGTCCGCACGAGGTCCTGTTCTCGAAGAATTGCCAAATGCTGTGAAGTCGAAGATTGGCTCAATCCCACCTCGTCAGCCAGGACGGACACGGACATTTCTCCTTCGGCCAGCAGATGCAGGATGTGAAGCCGTTTGGCATTCCCCATGGCCGACAGGAAGTTTGCTTCGTTGTCGAAGGCGTTGGTTTCAGGGGAAGGCGCAGCTGACGATTGATTGTTCAAGGCGAGATCTCCTTTAGGGAACCAAAGCCGGGCACCAGGTCATATCCCCGAGCTTTAATTTAGAGATAACGCATGGGTGCGGGGCCGAAACCCATTATCGGCGCCGCATCGTCTTTTCCGGCGCGAATCGGATACGGCGCGCATCAAATGGACAGCGGCAGATCGTCTTCGAGTCCGGCATCCTTCGCCTACTAGCGCGGGCCGATCTGGCGCATTTGCGCCGGCAGCGTTTCCCAGGCCCGGATCAGTTCGCCGATAGAGGCCGCCTCCATCTTGTGCATGACATTGCTGCGATGCAGCTTGACCGTCACCTCGCTGATGCCGAGGTCGAAGGCGATCTGCTTGTTGAGGCGGCCGCGCGCCACCTCATGCAGGACCTCGCGCTCGCGCTGCGTCAGCGTCTCCAGGCGCTTGATATTGCGCTTGGCGATAGCGGTTTCCGCCCGTCGCTCGGCATCCATCGCAATGCCGGCAGTCACGGCGTCGAGCAACGTCTGGTCTCGCACCGGTTTGGTGAGAAAATCCACGGCGCCGGCCTTCATCGCCTGGACGGTCATCGGGATGTCGCCATGCCCGGTCAGGAAGATGATCGGCTTGGAAATGCCGTTTTCGGCCAGATGGCTCTGCAGGTGAAGGCCGCTTGCGCCTGGCATGCGCACGTCGAGGATCAGACAGCCGGGGCTATCCAATATATCGGCGTCAAGCAATTCTCGAGTCGAAGCAAAACTGGTCGCCTGGAAACCCGCCGACAGGATCAGCTCCGACAGCGCTTCGCGAACCGATGCGTCGTCATCGACGATAATAACAAGCGGCTGGTTCTCTTCATAACTGCACTGCAATGATAACGGCGCCGATCTCCGCGGCAACGGCTGGTCAACTCTCATGTCACCCTCCATCTGTCGATTTATGCAAAGCGTTGGCAATGGCCGCCAGCAGGGCCTGGGCATCGAAGGGCTTGCGGAAAAATCCGCTCGCGCCTTGAGCGCGTCCCTGATCGGCTATCTCGTGGCGGCCCGTGATCATGAATACCGGCAGCTCCGGACGCGACTTCCGCACCAGGTCACGAAGTTCGAAGCCGTCGATGCCAGGCATTCCGATATCGGTGATGAGCAGGTCGAGGTCCGACAGCCCGTTGACGAGCAGCGAACCTGCCGATGAAAAGCTGCGGGCCACATAGCCCGCCGATTCCAGAAGGTCGCCCATCGATTCAAGCAACCTTGGATCGTCATCTACAATTGCCACGACATGTCTTGTCTTGTTCATCTTCAATTCCCTCCCACCCTGCGCGAGTGGGTTATCGGTATTTCCAATCTCTCCGCGATCCGCACCAGATCGGCGAGCGATGCCGCGGCCATTTTCTGCATCACGTTTCTTCTGTGGATCTGCAGCGTGACTTCGCTGATCCCCAGTTCGGCTGCGGCCTGCTTGTTGAGAAGGCCGCTGACGACGAGCGGCAGCACCTCGCGCTCGCGCGGCGTCAGGTCGAGATAGTGTTGTCTGAGCATGTCGATCTCGGCGCGCTCGGCTCTCTTTTCCCGATCCTGAGCAATCGCCGCGTGGATTGCCGCCATGAGATCCGCATCGCTGAACGGCTTGGTCAGGAAGTCCACCGCGCCATGCTTGATCGCACGCACCGAGGAGGGAATGTCGCCGTGTCCGGTAATGAAGACGATCGGCGGATGATCCCTGTCGGCGATCTGTCTCTGCAGATCGAGACCGTTGATGTCAGGCAACTCGATATCCAGAACGAGGCAGGCGGGCACATCCGGCTTGTCCGCTCTCACGTAGTCGCAGGCCGATTCGAAGGCGATGGCGTGCATGCCGTGCGAGTCCAGCAGCTCGACGAGCGCTTCCCGGATACGTTCATCGTCGTCGACGATGAAGACGATATGGTCGTCGGCCGTCATAGCGCCGCCTTCGTTTCAATAGGCAATGTGAAGATCAACGTCGCTCCGCACGGATTGTTCTTCTCGGCCCACAATCGCCCGCCGTGCAGTTCGACGATCGAGCGGCAGATGGCCAGCCCCATGCCCATGCCTTTTTCCTTCGTCGTGAAGAACGGCTCGAACATCTTTTCGGGAAATTCGATGCCCTGGCCGCGATCGCTGATCTCGGTCTGGAGGATATTCCCGATCTGGCGCACGCGGATTTCGATGACCCTGTCGCCTGTCGTGGCGTCCATTGCCTCGATGCCGTTGCGTATGAGATTGATTAGAACCTGCTGGATCTGGACGCGGTCGATTGCGATGAGCGGAAGGGTGGCGTCGACCTCCACTTCCATCCGAACGTGACGACGCCAGGCCTCGTCGGCCATGAGGTTGCGCACTTCGTTGACGATGCCGGAGAGCGTCGATGGGGTCCTCCTGTCTACGGATTGCTTGAACAGAGCGCGAATGCGGCTGACGACATCCGCCGCCGAGTTGGCATCCCGGATGATCCGCTCGACCGTCCTCTGTGCCCGCTCCATATTCGGCGGCTCGGCCATGAGCCAGCGCTGGCAGGCGTGTGAGTTGGCTACGACGGCCGCGAGCGGCTGGTTCACCTCGTGCGCGATGGAGGCTGAAAGTTCGGCCAGGCTCGCCACTTGGCTCGCCCGTGCAAGACCCTCTCGCGCCCGACGCAGATCTTCCTCCGCGTGAACCTCACCGTCGATATCAAGGCAGATGACATTCCACTGGACGATGACGCCTTCGGCATTGCGCATCGGTGCCGCGCGCGTCTCGACCCAGCGATATTCACCATCATGGCGGCGCAGACGGTGCCTGCGCGCATAGGGCTCGCCCGTGGACAATGAATGGGCATAGTTTTCTTTGACCCCTGCCACATCGTCGGGATGAACACCGGCATCGAGTGTGCCGTCAAGCCGGGTTTTGCCCGTTCCATCCAGCTCTTCGAGATTATAACCGAGGAAGTCGCGCAGTTGGTGGCTGCGATAGATCGGCTCTCCATCAGGTGCTGCGCAATCGATCATTGCCGGCAGCGTTTCAACGAGCTGCCAGAGCGATCGTTCTCTCTCCCGCAGTGCGTCCTCGACGCGCAGTTGATCGTCGATGTCATGCGAGAGGCCGTACCACTGAACGATCCGTCCATTATCATCCCGCAGCGGCTCCGCGCTACCTTTCACCCAGCGATAGACACCGTCGGCGCGCCGCAGGCGATATTGGCTGGAGAAGCGCTCCCCGGTGGCGAGAGAATGGTTGAGCGCTTGCTCCAGGCCGGCGGCATCGTCGGGATGGACTGCGGCCTCGATGAGCGCTGCCAGGCGGCTGACGCCCGGCCTTTCCATATCGGCGATATCGAGACCGAGAAAATCGATCAGGCGTTGGTTGAAGAAGGTCGGAGCGCCTTCCGGATTGAGCCGCCAGAGCAGGCTCGGAACCATGTCCACGAGTTGGGAAAGCTCCCGCTCCCGGTCGCGCAGCGCTTCCTGCGCGCGCATCTCATCGTCGATGTCGACGGAGATGACATACCATTGCATGATCGCGCCGCTTTGATCGCGTAGCGGCTCGGCTCGGCCATCGACCCAGCGATAGGCTCCGTCGAAACGGCGCATGCGATATTTTATCGAGAAGGGATCGCCGCTGGCGAGGGAATGATGAACCGTCTCGAGCAACTTTGATGCGTCATCGGGATGGACGAGGGTGTGGATGACTGAGGAGAGGCGGCTCATGCCGGGCTTGTCCATATCGCCAACCTCGAGACCGAAAAAGTCGATGAGGCGCTTGTTGAAGAAGACCGGTTCGCCTTCTGGCGTCAGGCGCCTGATCTGGGCCGGGACCATGTCCACGAGCTGCGACAGCTCGCGTTCGCGGTCGCGCAGCGCCTCCAGCGCGCGCACCTCCTCGTCAATATCGAGGGAGACGCCGTACCATTGCACGACCGCTCCGTCGTCATCGCGGCGCGGCTCCACCCTGCATTCGGCCCAGCGGTAGACGCCATCCTTTTCAAGCCAGCGAAACCGCATGGTGGAGCCGCTGCCGGCTTCGAAACAATTGCGCAGCGTGCGCTGCACGCCGGACGCATCCTCAGGATGGACCAACTGCTGCAGCAGTTCGTCGATGCGCGGTTCGGCCCGCGCGTCAAAATTGGCGATGACGGCACGGAAATGATCCTGGTAGCGTTTGTTGAAGTAGATCGATCCGCCTGTCGGTTCCACGCTCCATATGCGGACCGGAACGGCGTCGATCATCTGCTGAAGCTGTCTTTCGCTCCGCCGAATGGCCTCTTCGGCACGCATCTGATCGTCGATATCGTGACAAAGCCCGTACCACTGGACGATGTTTCCGGCCTGATCGCGCATCGGCTCGGCGCGGCTCGACATCCAGCGATAGAGACCGTCGGCGCGCCGGAGCCGATATCGCATGACGAAGCTCTCGCCGGTGGCGAGGCAATGGCGAAGGGCGTCCCTGAACCCGGCTGCGTCATCGGGATGAACGGTGGCCTGCAGGACCGCCTCCAGCCGGCTCATGCCTGGCCTGTCCGAGTCCGCCACGTCAAGACCCAGGAAATCGACCATCCGCCTATTGAAGAAGGTCGGCTCGCCCTCGGGCGTCAGACGCCAGACATGGCTCGGAACCATGTCCACGAGTTGCGAGAGCTCCCGTTCCCGGTCGCGCAACGTCTCCACGTTTTGGCGCAATGTGAGCACTGCCAGTTGGTGCTGGCGGGATATGGCGGCGACAATCAGCGCCGAAAATGCCGAGATGGCCAGAAACAGCTGCAGCATGATCTGATTGTGTTTCTGGGATTCGGGATCACCGGCAAACTGGCTGGCGCCTGTTATCGTGAATACCGCCGTGATTAGAGCAAGCAGAGCGAGCGATACCGCGGCGCCCTTGAACTCGAAGCGGACGGCGGCCCAGAGAAGTGGCGGCATGATGATATAGGCAAAGGGAAGGTAGCCGCTCAGCGAAAGAGCTGCGACACCGAGAAAGATCAGCCCCAGGACGCAGGCTTCCACCCATTGCGCGGCCGAGAACTGCGTCTTGCTGCGCCAGCTGTGAAAGAGGACCAACGCCAGCGGTGCCACGATGAGGACACCGGTTGCGTCTCCGATCCACCATAGCGGCCAGGCCGTCGTGAAGGATTGCGATTGAATCGCGAACCAGGCGAGCGTGGCACTTCCCACGGTCGCGCTCACGATCGGTGCAATTCCGGCAGCCAGGATGACAAATGTGAGAACTTCCTGCAGAGTTTCCAACTGAACCAGGTGCTTCAAGGTCCGGTTCACCAGCCATGCCGCGACCATTGCTCCAAGAGCGTTGCCGACATAGATCAGGAAGGCCGCGGGCACGGGGCTGTAGAACCACAGGAAATTGCTGAACATCTCTGCCAGACAGCCCGCCAGGATCCACCACGGCCAGCTGCGCCTGGAGGCGAGGATGAGCGTAGCGACGAAAAGCCCGCCCGGAGGCCAGATGGAAATACCCGTTCCCGGCACGATTGCCAGCGACTGTGCGAAGCCGCAGGCGAGCACATAGGCGAGGAAGAAAAGCGCCAGATGCAGGAACTGGGGACGGTGCGACCAGACGCTCAGCATCAACTGCTCCTGCCGGACAGAGAGAACCTGGGGATCGTCAGCATTTCTTGCAGCAGTCGTTCTCGATTTTGGGGTTGGCGAGCTCATGTTACAAAGCGTAATCCCGCCGCACCACAACCGCAACTCATGGAAACCCATGCATCGCGCGGGAACGTAGCTGGAATTTTCGGGCGAACGACGGATCGGAAGAATGCTCTGTTTTCCCGATGGCGGATCCTAGACTTCGGGCTGGTTCCGCTATGCCCGTCGGCTAGGACGCCTGACCTCAAGCACGATGGAAGGCGTCCGGCTTTCCGGTCATTGTCGATTCGCGTGAGGCATTGCAGAAAACATGCAACAGAGGATGCCGATATGAAAGTCACGGTGGTGGGAGCAAGCGGTCTCATCGGAACGCGGCTCAGCGAGAAGTTGCGCCGATCGGGCCACCACGTCGCGGCCGCATCATTGTCGCTTGGCGTCGACACGGTTACCGGCAAGGGACTTGATGTGGCGATGGCGGGAACCGAAGTCGTTGTGGACGTGACGAATGCCGCATCGTTTGGCGACAGTTCGGCGTTCGATTTCTTCAAGGCGTCGACGAAGAACTTGCTCGCAGCTGCGGCGCAAGCCGGCATCAGACACTATCTCGCACTCTCGGTCGTTGGCACGCCGCGCCTCGTGGAAAGCGACTATTTTCGCGCGAAAATGGTGCAGGAAAATCTGATCCGGGCTTCAGGTCGACCCTATACGATCCTCCGCTCCACGCAATTTTACGAGTTCATAAACGGATTGATCGACATCGAGGCTGAAGGCAATGTCTTGCGGTTGCCATCGGCCTTGATGAGGCCGGTCGCAGCCGGAGATGTCGCCGCATTCCTGGCGGAACTGGCAGTCGGCGCTCCCTCGGGCGATGTCGTCGAAATCGGCGGCCCGGAGCAGTTCGGCATCGATGAAATCGCCCGGATCTATCTCGCCGCGAACGAAGACGAACGGCAGGTGATAACCGATCGATCCACGTCGTATTTCGGTGTCGAATTGACCGACGACGCCCTGATTCCCGCCGCCGGTGCGCGCGTGGCGCGCCAGACGCTTTCCGACTGGCTCTACCAATCGATGGCCGCTTAGCAACCGGCTTCTGCAGCAAGCATTGGCTTGAAATTTTGCAATGCAGGTAATACTCTTCAATAGAAGAGTATTACAAAGGCGCCCAATATGGCCACGACCGTTACCGCAAAAGGGCAGGTGACCATTCCAAAGCGGGTCCGGGATTTGCTTGGCATCGTTCCCGGCAGCCAGGTCGATTTTCATCGCGCTGCCGACGGCAGTGTGGTTCTGACGCGCGCTGACCAGAAGCGGCCCGCCAGTCGCTTCGAGAAGCTGCGCGGCCATGCCGGCAAGGGCCTCGGTACCGACGCCATCATGGCTTTGACGCGTGGCGAAACGTGACGCTCGTCGACACCAATGTTCTTCTGGACCTGGTGACCGATGACCCGAAATGGTCGAGTTGGTCGATAGCCCAGCTCGAGACGGCGAGCATCGAAGGTTCCCTGCTGATCAATGATTGTCATCTATGCCGAACTTGCGGTTCGATACGACAGGATCGAGTCTCTCGAGACTTTTCTGGAAGAGGCCGGCCTCGAGATGAGACCAATGCCGAAGGCCGCCCTGTTTCTTGCGGGCAAGGTCTTCACGCAATATCGCAAGGCAGGCGGGTCACGATTTCTTCATCGGCGCTCACGCAGCCGTAGAACAGCTGCCGCTTTTGACCCGTGATGTCGGCCGCTATCGCACCTATTTTCCGTCATTGAAATTGATAGCGCCTGTTTCCTAAGCTCATTGATACGGCATGTCGAAGCCTTCAATAAACCTTCATGAAGCTCAGGGTTGAAATGGTCGCGCCCAGCTCCAAATCCCGTCGGCGGTAGTCGAAACGCGAGGGGAGGGCGCATGGGCAACGCGCATATTAATCGGATCGGCCTGGGCAAATCGGCCTTGGGCTTCGTTCTCGTCATTTTCTGCCTCCTGTCCTGCTCCCAGGCATTGGCGGCGCCCGCCGATATCGGCGGCCTGACGGTGAACTTGCCCGATGCCGCTTCCGGCTGGAGGAAAGCCGGCAAAGGCAATCTCTTCATGCTGCAGAAGGATTTTCCGGAAACGGAGGACAACAAGCGCGGCAATGCTTTGATCCAGATCACCAAGCCGCTCCCGGCAACGCGCAATTCCCTGCAGGCCGGCATGAAGACCTTCGTCGCGACGCTTCCCGACATGGCAAAGGAAGATATCCTGATCAAGCATTATGGGGTCACGGTGAACGGCTACGACATCCGCGTGGAAGAACGTTGCTGCGTCCACCAGAAGAACGTGACCATCAGCCAGATCGTCGTCGGCATCGCCGGCGACAAGCGGCAGGCCTATCTGCAGCTCGTGCTGCTGAATGTGAACGGCGACAGAAGCAGCAGCGCCGAGACCGATTTCGCAACCCTCGTGCGCTCGGTGAAGCTTGGTCCTTCCGACAAGGATTTCAATCTCGTGCCGGCGAGTGACGACGGCGGGCTGGACGGCGTCTTCACCCATCTCGATACCGGACTCCGGCCGAACGTCTTCGGAGGCATCGATTTCTATTCGGACAGCACGATCACCATGTTCGACCCGAAGGGGCTGTTCAGCACAGAGCTGCCGAAGGGCGACCGGAGCATTGCCGAACATTGCAGGGACACCCCGACCGATTGCGGCCTTTACAAGCTTGCCGGCGGCGGTTTCTTCTCATCCGCCGGGTCGATCGAAATGCGCAGCGTCACCTCTGCCTACGGCACGATCGAGATCGAGACGAAACCGTTCTCGAAAAAGGGCGAAGACCTGGTGATTGCCGACGCAGACCACCGCGCCGTGCCGCCGTTTGATGAGGGCACGACGCTCGACGGCGAATGGGTATCCACCTTCGCCTCGAGCGGCATGACCGCGACCTCATCGGGATCGGTGGCGTCCAGCCATACGCTGACGCTTCATCGAAACGGTACTTTCGAACGCACAGGCTGGTCGGGCGCCTCGATGGCGAACGAAATCGGCGGATCGCAATCGGGCGTCACCACGTCAAGCAACCGGCCGGGCGCAAGCGGACGCTACAAGCTTTCCGGCTATCGCCTCGATCTGACCGACGCCAGCGGTAGGACCGAGACCATGAGCATATTCGAACCCGACAAAGGTTCCGACGGGCTTCTGGTGATCAACGGCAACAACTACCTGAAGGACGATGGAAAATAGAGATGTGGCGCCCAAGCTATTGATAAATATGGCTTATAAGGCGACGTGATTGACCTCCCGGTCGGCTGGAAAGCCACCGTAGTTATCAGTCACTTCGAGTCATCGGCAATGCGCGAATCACTTGAAATCTGGCTCATGCCGCCAGCCGTCTCGGCGGGCTGAAACGGGCGGTTTGGTTAAGCATTTGTAAATTGGTAACGAATCGAGGCATATAGTAACTGCGCAACTGAAGCGCTTTCGTTCAAAATTGCGCAGTTACCTGGGAAAAAGATCATGCAGCCGAGTCTTGCTCTCCAAGACGATCAAGAGCACCTCCCATCGCTTCTGGCAACAGATGCGAAGGAGTTATCCTATCAACTTCAGCAGCATCAGGCAAAAATCTTTCCCCCGCTCTCGCAAAAGACCATCAGAACATTTTCGCCGGCGGAAGCTGCGGCCTTCATCGGTATCGGCGAAGGTTATCTCCGCCAGGTGGCCGCCGACGGCCATGGGCCCGATCCGCTCGCAAACGGACGGCGGCTTTACAGTGCAACCGATATGGACCGGATTCGCCGGGTCCTCGACGAGCGAAACGGAACGCCGAAATATGTGCCGGCCCGCCGGCCGGGCGAAAAACTCCAGATCATCTCCGTCATGAATTTCAAGGGTGGCTCGGGCAAGACCACCACTGCGGCCCATCTGGCGCAGTTCATGGCGCTCAGGGGCTACCGCGTGCTCGCCGTCGACCTCGATCCGCAGGCCTCGTTGTCTGCCTTGTTCGGCCATCAGCCGGAGTTCGACGTCGGAGAGGGCGAAACGATCTACGGTGCGATCCGATATGAGGAGCCGCGCCCCATCGCCGACATCGTGCGCGCCACCTACACGCCCAATCTGCATCTCATTCCAGGCAATCTCGAGCTCATGGAATTCGAGCACGAGACCCCAAAGGCGATGGCGTCGGGTACGGCGGAGACGATGTTCTTTGCCCGCATCGGCGAGGTCCTGACGGAGATCGAAAGCCTTTACGATGTCGTGGTTATCG
>NZ_VSZV01000223.1:0-14896 GCF_008919455.1 Rhizobium sp. PEPV16 | reverse complement strand
AACAGGCGTTTGAGAATGCCATGACGCTCGATATCGCCATGGGCGGTTCCACCAATACGGTCCTGCACATTCTTGCCGCCGCCCATGAAGGCGAGATCGATTTCACTATGGCCGATATCGACGCGCTGTCGCGCCGCGTGCCGTGCCTGTCGAAGGTCGCCCCCGCCAAGAGCGATGTTCATATGGAAGACGTCCATCGCGCCGGCGGCATCATGTCGATCCTCGGCGAACTCGACAAGGGCGGTCTCTTGAACCGCGATTGCCCGACCGTGCATGCAGAAACGCTGGGCGACGCGATCGATCGGTGGGATATCACCCGCACCAACAGCGAAACTGTCCGTAAATTCTATCGTGCCGCTCCGGGTGGCATTCCCACCCAGGTCGCCTTCAGCCAGGAGGCCCGCTGGGACGAACTCGACACCGACCGCGAGAACGGCGTCATCCGCTCGGTCGAACATCCCTTCTCCAAGGATGGTGGTCTTGCCGTGCTCAAGGGCAACCTTGCGATCGACGGCTGCATCGTCAAGACTGCCGGCGTCGATGAATCGATCTTGAAATTCTCCGGCCCCGCCCGCGTCTTCGAAAGCCAGGATGCCTCCGTCAAGGCGATCCTTGCCAACGAGGTCAAGGCCGGCGACGTCGTCGTCATCCGCTACGAAGGCCCGAAGGGCGGCCCAGGCATGCAGGAAATGCTCTATCCGACCAGCTATCTGAAGTCGAAGGGCCTCGGCAAGGCCTGCGCGCTGATCACCGACGGCCGCTTCTCCGGCGGCACCTCCGGCCTCTCGATCGGCCATGCCTCGCCGGAAGCGGCAAATGGCGGCACGATCGGCCTGGTGCGCGAAGGTGACATGATCGACATCGACATCCCCAACCGCACGATCAGTCTGCGTGTCAGCGAGACCGAACTTGTCGCCCGCCGCGCCGAACAGGACGCCAAGGGCTGGTATCCCACAGAAGTGCGTAAGCGCAACGTCACGACCGCCCTGAAGGCCTACGCCGCTTTCGCAACGAGTGCGGACCGCGGTGCCGTGCGCGATCTGAACGCCCGCTGAGCAGCTTCAGCTTACGAACCGTTGATGAAAAGTCAGCGGCTCTTCCAACCGGTCGCTTTCAAAGCGGCCGGTTGATGTTTTTATAGGTCTCGCCGAACTGCTTCAGCCGCTCGTCATAGGCAGCCTTGATGCAAGTTGCATCTGCCCCACATTCCTGCCGTTTCTTCAGCCAAGCCGTCTGTTCGTCCTGCAATGTTCCGCGCGAACCCATCGCCAGCAGGCCGGAGAGCAGCTCGAAGGTCGTCACCATCTTCACGTCGGCGTCGTTGAGTGCGCGGTTGTCGCAGATCGCTTTTTCATCCGCCTTCAATTCTTTCGCATCGCAATCGAAGCTTGCTGCCTGTGCCAGGTTCGTTGCAATGAGCAGGATCGCAAAGCCGAGGGCCGCTGTCGTCGTTCTTGTCGTGATCATTCATATGTTCCTATTGCTGCCGGTCAGGCTAGCTTCCGCAGTGCCAGAGCCAGGAAGATGATGCAGATGAGCCAGACGGCAAGGATGAAGATCAGTCCGACCCGGCTGGAGGGACGCTCGATGCGCCCTGTCGCCTCCGTACGAAGCTCGTTCATCACCTCTACTGGCACGAGCCGGATCGCCAGCATGATACCGAGCGGCACGATGAGAAGATCGTCGAGATAGCCGAGGATGGGGATGAAATCGGGGATGAGATCGATGGGCGACAGCGCGTAGGCGGCAACCGCGCCGGCCACCGCTTTGGCATGCCACGGTACGCGGGGATCGCGGGCGGCAAGCCATAGGGCCACGATGTCACGCTTCAGTGACTTCGCCCAGTTTTTGGCTTTTGATATCAGTTGCATGGCCAAGCTTCCTGAATCAAATTGACAATGACTTCAACCGGTTTCCAAGACGCCCTCCCGCCTTGTTCTTCCATGCTTCCGCCCTCTTTCCTTTCTAGCGTCGGGCCGCAGAACAGGATGATTTAGGTCGGTTCGGCCTAAAATCTGAATCCTGTTCGCAACTAAATAGTTAGAGCATGATGTGGTCCGAAAACCGCTCACACTTTTCGGCATCATGCTCTAAAACGTTCCTCAAGAGGATTCAAAAGGGATACCCATGCACGGCCTGTTCAAGCGCGCCTCCGTCTCGCTATTCGTTCTCATGCTCGTTGTGCCGCTTGCTGCCCAAGCGCAGACGGCAAAGACCGTACCCGAGAGCCAGATGCAGATGCAGCTCTCCTTCGCGCCGCTCGTCAAACAGACGTCAGGCGCCGTCGTCAATGTTTATGCGGAAAAGACCGTCCGGCGGCAGTCGCCCTTTGCCGGCGACCCTTTCTTCGAGCAATTTTTCGGCCAGCAGATGCCGAACCGTTCGGAGAAGCAGTCTTCGCTCGGCTCCGGCGTCATCGTCGAGGCGAACGGCACTGTCGTGACCAACAATCACGTCATCGAGGGCGCCGACGATATCAAGGTAGCGCTCTCGGACGGCCGCGAATTCCCCTGCAAGGTGGTGCTGCGCGACGACCGTATCGATCTTGCCGTGCTGAAGATCGACACCAAGGAAAGCTTTCCGACATTGCCGATCGGCAATTCCGATACGGTCGAGGTCGGTGATCTCGTGCTGGCGATCGGCAATCCCTTCGGTGTCGGCCAGACGGTGACGAGCGGGATCGTCTCGGCGCTTGCCCGCAACCAGGTGATCAAGAACGAGTTCGGCTTTTTCATTCAGACCGATGCCTCGATCAATCCCGGCAATTCCGGCGGCGCCTTGATGAACATGAAGGGCGAGCTGATCGGCATCAACACGGCGATCTTCTCGCGCGGCGGCGGCTCGAACGGCATCGGTTTCGCCATCCCTGCCAATCTGGTCAAGGTCTTCCTCGCGTCGGCCGATGCCGGCGTCAAATCCTTTGAGCGGCCCTATGTCGGCGCAAGTTTCGATGCCGTGACCTCGGAAGTGGCCGAGGCGCTGGGGCTGAACAAGGCCCGCGGCGCGCTCGTCGTCAAGGTTTCGGAAGGTGGGCCGGCCGCCAAGGCCGGGCTGAAGGCCGGCGAAATCGTCACCGCCGTCGACGGAGTTTCCGTCGAGCATCCGGATGCGCTGCTCTACCGCTTGACGACGGCTGGTCTCGGCAATTCGGTCAAGCTCACCGTCATCGAGAACGGCCGCGAGGAGCAACTGCCGCTGACGCTCGCCCGCGCCCCGGAAACCTCGCCGCGCGACCAGCGCACGATCGGCGGACATACGCCGTTTACCGGTGCCGTCGTCGAGAACCTGTCGCCGCGTGTCGCTGACGAGCTGCGCATGCCGCCGGAATCGGCGGGCGTCGTCGTCTCCGAAGTGAAGGAGGATTCGCCCGCCGCCCGTCTTGGTTTCGAACCGAAGGATATCATCGTCTCGATCACCGGCCCCGATGTGAAGTCGACCAGCGAACTGTCCGAGATCGCCGATAGCGACCCCGGCTTCTGGCGGGTCGAGATCGAGCGCGACGGCCAGCGCATCCGGCAATTCTTCCGATGAGCAACGATCTCTTCGCGCCGCGCGTTCCGGAGGAGGTCGCCGCCAGGCGGCCGCTTGCCGACCGGCTGCGGCCGAAGACGCTTGCCGATGTCACCGGTCAGGAACACCTGACCGGTGAGGATGGCGTGCTAAAGAGGATGATCGAAAGCGGCTCGCTTGGCTCGATGATTTTCTGGGGGCCGCCCGGCACCGGCAAGACGACGGTGGCACGGCTGCTTTCGGGCGAGGCGGGCCTGGCCTTCGAGCAGATATCGGCGATCTTCTCCGGCGTCGCCGATCTGAAGAAGGTGTTCGAGACAGCCCGTTTGCGGCGTATGGACGGCCGTCAGACACTGCTCTTCGTCGATGAGATCCATCGTTTCAACCGCGCCCAGCAGGACAGTTTCCTGCCCGTCATGGAGGATGGCACGGTCATCCTCGTCGGCGCCACCACCGAGAACCCCTCCTTCGAACTCAACGCCGCTCTGCTGTCGCGTGCCCGTGTGCTCACCTTCAAGTCGCATGACGAGGAGAGCCTCAAGGAACTGTTGAAGCGTGCCGAGGCGATCGAGCAGAAGTCGCTGCCGCTGACGGAGGATGCCCGCGCCAGCCTGATCCGCATGGCCGACGGCGATGGCCGCGCGGTGCTGACGCTCGCCGAAGAAGTCTGGCGCGCGGCGCGCGAAGGCGAGAGCTTCGATACCGAAGGCCTGACGCGCATCGTCCAGCGCCGTGCCCCGGTCTACGACAAAGCGCAGGATGGCCACTACAATCTGATCTCGGCGCTGCATAAATCCGTGCGCGGCTCGGATCCCGATGCCGCGCTCTATTATCTTGCCCGCATGTTCGATGCCGGCGAGGATCCGCTTTATCTTGGCCGGCGGCTGGTGCGCATGGCGGTGGAGGATATCGGTCTTGCCGATCCGCAGGCGCTGGTGATCTGCAATGCCGCCAAGGATGCCTATGAGTATCTCGGCTCGCCGGAAGGCGAACTGGCGCTGGCCCAGGCCTGTGTCTATCTCGCCACCGCTCCGAAATCGAATGCCGTTTACACCGCCTTCAAGGCGGCAAGCCAGGCGGCAAAGCAGAACGGCTCGCTGCTGCCGCCGAAGCATATCCTCAACGCGCCGACCAAGCTGATGAAGGGCGAGGGGTACGGCGACGGCTATCGCTACGACCACGATGAGCCGGACGCCTTTTCCGGCCAGGATTATTTCCCGGAGAAGATGGGACGCCAGATCTTCTACGATCCGCCGGAGCGCGGCTTCGAGCGCGATATCCGCAAACGGTTGGAATGGTGGGCGAAGCTTCGCAAGGAGCGTAACCCGCGCTGAAGCCTGGCGAACCTCAGGAGGCGCGCGGCGTCTTCTGATTTGCCGGCGCGGCGATCACCTTGACGGACGATTCCGCAAGCCCGTGATGACCTTCCATATCGACGATGACATGCCAGTGACCGCTTTCCGGAACGGCGATCTTGATCGGCGATTTGCGTGCCACGCCACCGATATATTTGAAATCGAGAACCTCGGTGAACCGCTGGAAATTCGGGGCCGTCATCAGGCGGACATTGTTCACAGCATTCAACGACACCTCGATGATCGTTCCGGCGCGTTGTTCCCTAAGATCGTAATGGGTGAAGCGGAAATTCGGTTTCGGCATCGGTCTCGCGGCGTCTGAAGTCTCTGCGCCAGGATTTTACCAGAATGTGGGTTAAGGAAAAGTTGGAAATCGGCCGTTCAGCTCATGTCTTCGTACTCCCGCTGCATGAAAACAGCGGGAGTACGGCAAGATTTAGAGCAATTCCAGCAAAAGTGTGTAGCGGTTTTGCGTCCGGAATTGCGTGAAAACAAAGAGATAGAGCATCTCCGTGATTCGGAGAAAAACGGAAATGTTCTAGTGGATATTCGCCGTGCCGCGCGCAAAGGGCGCGAATTCGAGCACCATGCCTGCGGCCGCCCTATGAATATCGGCGGAGGGGCAGTTGCATTCCCCAGCTGCGAAATGGAGGGCGGCCGCTTCATTGATGAAGAGCCCGCCGACAAGGCCTTCGCGGTCGTGGACGATCCAGCGGCCGCTTCTGTCGCGGCCGACGGTGAAGCGGGCGGAAGGCGAGGGTGCTGCAGCGGGAAGGCTGCGGCGTTGCTGTGCGTTTGCCATTGTGGTGATCCTTCGGTCCTGATGCTTCAAGGGGAGATGAGGTCGAACATCATCTGGACCAGGCCGGCAAAGGCCAGCGTCATCGCAAGGCGGGGCGCAATCGCGGCAAGGCCGGAGAGCATCGAATGGGAGGGATCGGCGGCGAGTGTGCTGAAGTGGCTGCGTTGCAGCGGGTCGCTCTCGGCACTCGGTTCAGTCAGGCGTGACATCGGTTTGTCCTTTCGAAGTCTCAACCGCCGCTTGATCGAGCGGCGGTGTCACGCTTCAAAAGTAAGCTCGGGTGGATAGGGTTTCCATTTGGCGGCGAAAACGAAAATATAAAAATCTCATAGGGATAACGCCATCCCCGCGCTGCTTTCGTCAAGGAAGGGCGCAAGCGCCTTGCCGATGGCCAAACGCATCTCCGGCTCGGCAGGGACAAGTGGAAGGCGAAGCTCGGCCCCCAGGCCGCGCATCAGCCGGAGCGCGTATTTGATCCTCGCCGGATCGCCCTCCGGCCCAAGTGCCGATATCAGCGGCAGCAGCCGATCCTGCAGAGAACGCGCGGCTGAAAGATTTCCGGCCCGTGCTGCCTGCTGCATCGAGGTGAAGAGCTTTGGCAGAACGTTGGCGCCCGGCGAGATCACGCCGTCGCCGCCAGCGATGGTGAAGGCGAGCGCGGAAGGGTCATGGCCGGAAAAGAAGCGGAAGCGCTGTCGCAGGATCGGCGAAAGCCCGGCGAAGCGAGCGATGTCGCCCGTCGCGTCGCGAATGCCGACAATCCCCGGGATGAGGGCCAGCCTGAAGAGCGTGTCCGTCGAAAGATCGCTCGCCGTCTGCGCCGGCGCATGGTCGATGATGACAGGCAGTCGGCTCGCCGCTGCCACCTGTTCGAAGTGGTGGATGATGCCTTTCTGCCCGGGCTTGGAATAATAGGGCACGGTGACGAGTACTGCGGCGGCGCCGAGCGCTTCGGCCTCGCGGGTGAGCGCGATCGTGCTTTCGGTGGAGTTGGTGCCGGTGGCGGCGATGACGCAAACGCGGCCGGCCGCAGACCGGATGCTGAGGTCGATCACCTCAGCGCGCTCCTGCGGCGAAAGCGTCGGGCCTTCCCCTGACACGGAGCAGACAGCAAGCCCGTCGACGCCGCTGAGGATCTGCCATTCCACGAGTGCCCGAAGCGCTGATCTGTCGACCCTACCACGGCAGAACGGCGTGACGAGGGCGGTGATCGCGCCGGCAAGGCGCGGCATTCTCGCCGTTTTCATGGCGGATCTCAGAGCGCGCCGAAAACGATGTAGAGTTCGACGCAGGCGAGCACCACGCCGAAGACAATCAGCGCCTGGGCGGTGCGCTTTTCGCGCATCTGCCGGCTGCCGCGTTTGATCCTGGATGGCCGAAGGGGCTGAAAACCGGAGGACATGACATTTCGCATGGCATTTGACCTTTGCAGTGATGGCGAAAGCCTACTGCTGGGCGCGATAGGAAATCCATTCGGAGCGGGGCACGAAAATATAGGAACGGCATAAAGGCCGATGCGAGAAATTTCAAAGCGTGGTGTCGGAAAGACATGAGCGCCGCCGTCCTTGCGGTATCGATGCAAACACGGAGCAAGGACATGTCGAAGATGACGCTGATTTCGATGATCGCAACGGCTGCCGCATTCCTGGCAGCGCCCGGTATATCAGGCGCCGACAGCAGCACGCCTGTTATCGAGGAGAAGAAGGCTGCAGCGCCGATTGTCAGGAAGGGAAGTCTGCCGGTCAACGGCATCGATTATTATTACGAGATCCGCGGCGAGGGCGAGCCGCTGCTGCTGCTTCACGGCGGCCTCGGGCAGATCGAGATGTTCGCGCCGGTCATGCCTGTTTTCACCGACCACCGGCAGGTGATCGCCGTCGATCTGCAAGGCCATGGCCGCACGCCCCTCGGCAAGCGGCCGATCGAGCTTCCGGCCATCGGCGCCGATCTCGCAATCCTGATGAAGCAGCTCGGTTACGACAAGCTCGATGTCTTCGGCTATTCCTTTGGCGGCGGGGTGGCGTTGAACATGGCGGCGAACGCTCCCGACCAGGTGCGCCGGCTAGTGATCCTCTCGGCACCCTATGCGCAGAACGGCTTCTTCCCGGAGATGCTGCCGCAGCAGGCGGCCGTCGGCGCCGCTATGGCCGACATGATGAAGGACACGCCGATGTTCCTCTCCTACAAGGCGGTGGCGCCTGACGTTTCGGAATTTCCGAAGCTGCTCGACGCCATGGGCGCGCTGATGCGCGAACCCATCGATTATAGCGATGCCGTCGCCAAGCTCACCATGCCGGTTATGCTGATCTATGGCGATGCCGACATGATCCGGCCCGAGCATATGATCGACTTCTACCACAAGCTCGGCGGCGGTCTGCGCGATGCGGGCTGGATGCGGGAAAACATGTCGAAGAACCGGCTGGCGATCCTGCCCGATCTCACTCACTACGAGACCTTCGCCTCGCCCCTGATGGCGAATATGGCGATGACCTTCCTCGATGGTGGCGGCAAGGCGCCGAACTGGGCCGAGCAGGTCGGAAAGTAAGCGAAGACGGCCGGGTTTTCCCGGCCGCCCTTCCTCCGCAATCAGCCGCCGCGCTGGTTTTCCCGATCCAATTGCGTCACCAGCGCCAGGATCGTTTCCGACACCGGCGTCGCCACGGCGCTCAGGCGTCCGAGCGCCACCACCATGCCGACCAGCGGCGTGATTTCGAGCGCCTTGCCGCCGATCAGATCCTGCAGCATCGATGTGCGCACGCCGCCGATATGGCGCGATTGTTCCAGCCGCTGCTCAACGGTCATGCTGAACCGCGCCCCCAAGGCCTCGCCGACGGCGCGGACCTCACTCATCACCTTGCCGACCGTAGCCGAAAGGGCGGGATCCGCCATGATGTCGGTCATCAGCGCCTTGGTCAGCGCGCTGATCGGGTTGAAGGCGGCGTTGCCCATCAGCTTGCTCCAGATCTCGCCGCGGATATCAGGCGTCGTCGTAATGCTGAGGCCGGCGCTTGTCAGCACCGCTGCGATCGTCTCAAGATCGGGCGAGATGTCGCCGGAGGGCTCGCCGAGCACGAAGCGGCCGTTGTGGGAAAGCTGGATCTCGCCAGGATTGATTACTTCAGCGCCTTGATAAGCGACGCAGCCGATGACGCGTTCCGGCCCGATCAACCGCCACAGCCTGCCGCCGGGGTCGAGCTCATCGAACTGCAGCTCGGCATGCCGGCTCAGGGTATCGCGGTGAAAATACCACCACGGGATGCCGTTGAGGATCATGACGACGCGGGTGCCCTCCTTGAGGAGGCCTGTAATGCCTTCGGCAGCGGGTGCCAGCTGATGCCCCTTGAGGCCGGTGATGATGAGATCCTGCGGCGGCAATGTCCTGGGATCGTCGGTCGCGGTGAGGCGGACATTGAGCGGCCTTTCCGCATCGGCTTCGCGCAGGCTGAGACCGTTGCCGCGGATGGCGTCGAGATGTGCCCCGCGCGCGACGACGGAGATGGTGGCGTCGTTTCCGGCCTGGCGTGCAAGCTTGGCGGCGATAGCGCCGCCGAGCGCGCCAGCGCCATAGATGCAGATGGACTTGATGGACATGCTCGCCTCTTCATGGTGGTGATCGAACCTAGATCTAGGCCAAGAAAGGCGTAAGGCGAATGCTAATTTGCCGCAAGCAAGGCGAGCGGGCGCCAGGCGGCGAGCCTTTTCGACGCTCGCATGCTGCTCTTCGATGTCGCTGCCGAACGGCCGGTCCTCTTCTCGCTCGCCAACATGCTGGCGGACCAAGCTCTCTGATATCAGCGAGAAGCGTTGACAGGGAAGAAATCGGCGCCGTCAGCGCGATCCGTCAAGCTGACTGCCATCTGCACGCATGCCGGCGATCGTCTCAAGCGCTTCAAAATAAACCGCCAGGTCGCGGGCAGGGTCCGCCGGGAGTGCGGCCGCACGAAACACCTTGCCTCCCGTCGCCTCAACCCCTCCGTCGATCATCAGGTTGTCGGCCATGCCGTGATTTTCGATCGCAATGCCATCCGGTCCGCGTGGGCGCCCGCTCGTCTCATCGATATCGAGCCCCGCATACCAGATCGAGCGAACACGCAGACCATAGTCGTCGGGGTGATTGGTATAGGCGAAGACCGCTTTTCCCAGCGCAATCATAAAGCCGATCTCGTAGACAGTACCCGGATCGGCGCTGACGCCTCGAAAGGGAGTGATGTTGGCAAGGCAGATCTCGGCTCGACGCATGGCGTCGTCGTTGCGTGCATAGATCTCTGCGGCCGTCCGCTTCACCGGCGTCTGGTTTTCGTCGCTGCCGGGACCGGTCGGCTCGAAGCCCAACTGGCGCGCCAATCGGCGTTTTTCGGCCATGATGGGCATGGCATCCGGAAGAAAGACTTCCGGGCCGGCAAGGTAAATGGTGGTCATCGGTATCCTTCACTCACAAGCAAGACGAGGCGCCGGGGGTAGGGGACAGCCAGGTACGTCGTCCATTTCCGACGGAAGCGCGGCAAATGGCAAGCCGTGTCGGCAGACATTGCTCAATTTTTTAAGAGCAGTCTGGCGAACCCATAGTGGACGGGCAGCTGCCGACTTTCATTCCAGGCAGAGCGGAGGGACATCCAGAGGAGCCACCCTATCTCCGTCATCGAGCCGCCGCCTGATATGGGTGGCCTTCAAGACGGCCATCGACCGCACCCAGGCCGGGACGGGTGCAGCGATGTGAACGGAAAGAAAAAGCTTGGGGTTCGCGCCTGTCACCCTTTTGACTCCGGTGGACGAACCGGCCAAAGATGCCGCCTTGGCCAGCATCGTCGGGAGAGGTTGATGAACGGTCGGATTTTGCCAGCTGGTATTCGAAGAGCTCCAAAGCGGCTCAAATGTCTGTTCCCCGCTTTGGCTGCGCTGATGCTGCTCGCCTCGGCGGCGGTCGGGCGGGACATTGGGCCGCAAAGCCCGGCATCGCGCGAGCAGGTCGAAAAACTGGTCGGCCTCTGGAAAGATCACTTTGCCGGCGCCGATAGCCTGCAGCAGCGGCGAACGGCCTTCAGGACGCTGATGGAGACGACGCCGGGGCCGACGCGCATCCAGGTGCGGCAGGTCGATGCCGACGGCGTCGACGCCGAGCTGATGTGGCCTGCCCGCCTTCATCACCCGATCGGCCAAAGGGTGATCCTCTATATTCATGGCGGCGGCTTTTCCAGCGGCTCCATTCGCACACATAGCCTGCTTGCCGGCTCGCTCGCCAAGGCCGCATCCAGCGACGTTCTTCTCATCGACTATCGACTGATGCCCGAATATGGCTATCCCGCGCAGATCAACGACGCGCTGACCGCCTATCGCTGGCTTCTCGACAATGGCTATCGGAGCGAGAACGTAGTCGTGGCGGGAGACGGCGCCGGCGGCAATATTGCGATCGAGACGGTGCTGCGGCAGATGCAGGCGGCAAAGCCGTTGCCGGCGGCTGTAATTGCGCTCAGCCCCATCACCGATCTTGCCGCGACGGGCGGATCCATGACATCAAACGCCGGAAGCGATCCGCTGGTCGGCAAGGACTGGATCGAGACCTTGCGCAAGACTTATCTCCGCAGCCGGTCTCCGACCGATCCCCAGGCATCGCCGCTCTACGCCGACATGACCGGCTTTCCGCCGCTGTTGCTGCAGGTCGGCTCCGGCGAAGTCCTGCTGGATGATACGCTACGGCTCGCCGACAAGGCGCGCCAGGCGGGAGTGGACGTCACTACCGAGGTCTGGCCCGGCATGCCGCATCAGTGGCAGCTGTTTCCCTCGCTGCTCGACGATGCCGATCGGTCGAGCCAGAATATCGCCGAGTTCGCGATCCGGCATTTTGCGGACAAACCGCAGGAGTAGGGCCGCAGGACCAGGCGTCCTGGCACCTCCGTCATCGCATCATTGCGAGCGAGACGGTGACGGCGCCAGGGGCCGCTCGACCTCCCGGCCGACGCTGAGCGCCTTTCGCACATTCGGCTCCAGCCGCTCCATATAGGCGTGGTCGGGTGCAGCGCCCAGCGCATCCAGCATTTTCGAGAAGAAACACCGGGCAGCTGCCGCAGCCGTGACGTCGAAGACGTCGGCGTCGCTCAGCCCGTGTTTCTTCAGCCCGTCGATATCCTGCTGCGTCACCGACGTCGCATCGCGCGCAACCTTGGCGGCAAAAGCCATGATCGCGCGTTCGCCGGCATCGATCGGCGCCTTTTCCGTCTCGTTGACGACGGCCGTCAGCCCGTCGCTGGTGAAACCCTCGCGCAGCAGCACCGAGCCGTGCGCCAGCATGCAATACGAGGATTTGAGCTCCTTGGCCGCCGCCAGCGTTACCAGTTCATAGCGCCGCAAGCTCATATGGCCGCGAATGCTCGAAAGCAGCGCCACCCAGCTCTCCATCACCTCCGGCCGATGGCCGAAGGCCCGATACATGTTCGGCAGATAACCATAATTCGCCTCGGCCGACGCATACATCGACGTCGTCTTCTCGCTGGCGGATGCGTTGGGGGTGTGAATGAAAGCCATGGCATGATCCTCCTCTATTGTGAGAAGGATAGGGTAGATAAGCAGGACAGCAATCCTGAAACGTCAGGCAGCGTCATTGGTCGCGGAAGCGTTACCACTTCTCTTAATCGGAAGAGTTACGGTGAATGTCGATCCGCATCCTCTTGCGCTTCGAACCTCGATCGAGCCGTTGTGCAGTTCGATGATCTGCTTCACCAGATTGAGGCCGATACCGGTTCCGGCAATCCCGGTCGAAGTCCGGGCACGAAAATAGCGCTGGAACAGCCGGGGCACGTCTTCGGCATCGATCCCCACGCCATCATCGCTGATCGAAACTTTGACGTTTCCCGTCTCTGCCCATGCGGTGACGCGAATTTCGGAGGTTCCAGGCGCGTATTTGACGGCATTGGAAAGCAGGTTGGTAAAGACCTGTCCTAAAGTCCGGGGATCGGCATCGATGAACTCCGGCAGGCCGTCGATATCCAACACAAAGCTGTGCGATTTTGCGATCGTCGATTGCCGCTCGCAACAGGTTTTTATCAATGATCTCAATGCGCAGGCGTCGTAGTTGATATCGATCTTGCCGGTATCAAGGCGTCCGGCTGACAGGATGCTCTCCATGAGATCGACAATCCGGGTCACCGATGCGCGGATTTGATCGACCTTGTCACTGAGAAATTCGGGCTCGACCGCCCCCCTTTTTCGCAACAGCCGCTGGGCAGCAGCGTCGATGATGGCAAGCGGGGTCCTGAATTCATGGGATGCCATCGCCACGAACTGCCGTTGCAATTCGTTGATGTTCCGCTCCTGCGCGAGCATGCGCTCGAGCTCCCGCGCCTGCCGCTCGACTTCCGCCGTGCGGCTCTGCACAGTCGCTTCGAGCTGATCGTGATGCCGGCGCAGCTCTTCGGCAAGTCGCACGGTCTTTGTAACGTCCTCATGCGTGGCCACGTATCCACCCGTTTGCATCGGATTGTGGGTAATTTTGATAACGCGTCCATCGGCCAGGACGATGTTCTGGCTGGCCGGCGCGCCGCGTGCTGTCGCTTCGAAGACCACGTCAAAATAGGCGGCGGTATCGGCCGGGCCATTTCCCTCCCGGCTGCGATAGGCCAGGATATCCACAAGTGGCGTTCCCGGTTGCGTCAGCAGGTCCGGCAGATTGTACATCCGCGCGTAGGAGGCGTTGCACAATATCAGGTTCTTGGTCGAATCGAACATGCACAGCCCATGCGGCATGTTGCTGAGGGCTGCGTCGAACCGGCGATGTTGTTCGGTCAGGCTGTCTTCGACGCGAATGAGAGTCGAGATGTCTTCGTAACTGAGGATCCAGCCCCCATCCCGCGATGGGGCGCAGGTCAATGAGACCATCCCTCCATCGGAAAGGGCAAACTGAGACGTCGGCGCTCCAGCGGCCATCGACCGGCGGGATGCCACTGCACGGCAGTCTGCGGTGCCCGGCAATCCGTCGATATTCATGCCTTTGCGGATAGCGCCGTGCGGAAGACCGAGAATATCAAGCGTGCGCGAATTGAAAGCCGTCACCGTACCGGCAGGATCAAGCAGAACAATGCCCTGAGGCAGGCTCTCCAGAATGGATTCAAACGAGTGTGACATCATCCGGCCCTGCTTCAGATCTGGCGCGTTGCACGTATCCTTAGCATTCGTTAGAAACTATAAAGTTTCGCTAATGTCTATCGGTGGGAATTGCTCGATGGAAGCCTGGAGATCCTCCTGTCGTTTTGAGATGGGCGAACCAGCGTTCCAGGGATGTTCAAGCTTGCATCGAGAGGCGTGGGACGGCGCTCGACCCTCTTCCAACATGTCAACGAATTCGTGGAAAGCCGATATGTTTCGAGAGGGGATCGCGCGCTCGATTTTAGCCGAGTTTGGCGAGTTGCTCATCCAGAACGTCAAGGCTGTCCTCTCCGACCTCGTTGACGTCACTCGGCATGGGCTCACCGGTCTCCTGGTAAACAAGCCAGGCAACATACATGATTGCCGTCGTCAGCGCGTTCCAGCCGTCTTCGCTGGGCTTGCCGACCGCCTCTGGGAGCCGACGGAGCGTCCCGCGCTCATCGTCGCTGTAGATAAGATCGGAGAAGTATCGGCCCGTCAGGCGTCCGCCATCACCCCAATTGCGGATTGCCGCCAAGGCGGCTTCGGCTTCGGGCGCATGAGGTTCGGTGCGCTCGATTTGTGCGACCAAAGACGCGGCGATGGCTGCCAAGCGCCGCGCCTGTTCGCGTGGCGGCAGAACGGTCAGCTCGGTGCGCAATTTCATGTCTCCATGGTCTCCACTGGGCTTGTCGCAACGTCTATTAACACAGAATAGAAGCCCTTCCTGCTTTTGCCGGAAGGTCCGCCGATTGCGCCGCATTGATCGCTTCGATGGAAATACCGGGCGAGCCTGAATCTTCCACATTTTTGCTGCCAACGCATCGGGCGGTTGTGCTCCACGCACGATTTTGCAGGTCGAAAAATATCGACATATGCCTCTCAGTCATGGTCATATTTTAGATCGTTCCAATTTTTAGGATGAGATTCCGGTAGTCGAGGAGGCGGAAATTTGCCGAATATGCTCCTAACGAATAACGGCATGTTATAAATTTTACTTGACAGAATTGGAACGTTCCAAATATTTAAGGCGATCGGTCGATCGTTGGCGCCGGGAGGAAGATGTGACAAAGGCGCGGGTAACCGTCATTGACATTGCGAAGGCCGCAGGCGT
>NZ_VSZV01000189.1:0-11434 GCF_008919455.1 Rhizobium sp. PEPV16 | reverse complement strand
CTGCGCGGCCACCTCGGTCCTGATCACGGTCCACCCGCAGATGCTGGATGTGATGTCGATGTCGCAGTTTTTGACGATGACGAGTGAGCTGATGTCGGTCGTGGAAAAGGCGGGCGGCCGTACCAGCTATGACTGGATGCGGTATCTCGTGACGCGGTTCGAGCCGAACGACGGACCGCAAAGCCAGATGACCGGCTTCATGCGGGCGATCTTCGGCAATCGAATGCTCCACAACGCCATGGTGAAGTCGACGGCGGTCGCCGACGCCGGCGTCACCAAGCAGACACTCTACGAGGTCGAGCGGTCGCAGTTCACACGCGGAACCTACGATCGGGCACTGGAGTCGCTCAACCTCGTGAACGGCGAGATCGAGGCGCATATTCGCTCGACCTGGGGGAGGAAATAGATAGATGGCGCGCAAAAACCTCATCGAAATTTCCGCTCCGAACCCGGCAAGGGCGGATGCGGTCGCGCCGCGCGACAATCGCCCCATCGCTGGATTCGTGCCGCAGGAGCGCAGTGCCGCGCCGGTCGGCGGCATTACCAAGACGCTCGGCAACATTACCGAGAAAATGGAGCGGGCGAGTGAACTGGAACGGCAGCTTGCCGCCGGCCAGACCATCATCGAGCTCGATCCCGGTCTGATCGACGCGTCCTTCGTCAGCGACCGATTGGCAATCGATGCGGCCGAACTCGCGCAGCTTGTCGAGCAGATCCGCGAGCATGGGCAGCAGGTTCCGATCCTTGTCCGCCCACATCCCGAAACGAGGGGACGCTACCAAGTCGCCTACGGCCATCGTCGTCTGGCTGCCGCCAGAGAAATCGGCATCAGGGTGCGCGCGGTCGTTCGCGATCTCACCGACGGTCAGCTGGTCGTCAGCCAGGGACAGGAAAACAGCGCTCGAACCAACCTCTCCTACATCGAGCGCGCGCTCTTCGCATCGCGGCTCGAGGAACGGAGCTTTGGCCGCGATGTCATCATGGCGGCTCTCGGCGTGGACAAGGCGGCGCTGTCGAGAATGCTGATCGTCATCCGGCAAGTCCCCCTGGGGCTCGTCAACGTCATCGGTGCCGCACCTGATATCGGCCGCCGCCGATGGTTGGAACTGGGCGAGCGGCTTGAGAAAGCCGACGTCGAGAAGATCATCGCGGAGTTGTCCGCGGACGACGCGCGCAAAATTTCAAGCGACGAGCGGTTTCACCGGGCACTCGTTCTGGCAACGAAGAAGACGGCCGCGCCGAAGCCGGCGGTGGCCAAAACCCAGGTTAGTGGCGTGCCTGTCATGATCAAGAAGACAGCATCCGGTGCGACCTTCGTCTTCGACGGCAAGACCGCGCCCGGTTTCGATCAATTCGTCCAGGAAAGGCTGAAGGGCCTATTCCAGGAGTTCAACAAGGACAGAGGAGCGTAGCGCGCAAAAGAAAAAGGCCCCCAACGACGCCGTCGTGGAAGCCCTTCTCAGATCTTAAGCACATCGAGAATCGCATTTCCACGAATCACAGTCAAGCGTCTTAGGCACCAAATTGGTGGATGGTTTTCTTTTGCCTGAACGAAGGTGAAGGCAAATGGAGAGTGGATATGTGACGACGCCCTTCGGGCGGCGGCCGATGTCGCTTGGCATGCTGGCAAGCCAGCAACTGGCCGAGACCATCGAGCCGGGGATGAAACGCAGCAAATGGAAGCTGTTCAGGGCGATCTGCGAAGCACGGCCGGCGCTTGGCGTCACCGATCGGGCGCTGACGGTGCTCGACGCGCTTTTGACCTTCTACCCTGACGACGAAATCTCCGAGGAAAAGGGACTGATCGTCTTCCCGTCGAATGCGCAGCTTTCGTTGCGCGCTCGCGGCATGACCCCAGCCACCCTCAGGCGGCATCTTGCCGTTCTGGTCGAGGCAGGCCTGATCCTGCGCAAGGACAGCCCGAATGGAAAGCGCTATGCGCGCCGCGACAGGGCAGGTGCCATCGGCGAGGCCTTCGGCTTCAGCGTCGCACCGCTTCTGGCCCGTGCTGTCGAAATCGAAAGCCTGGCCGCCCAGGCGGTTGCCGACCGGGAGCTCTTACGGGTGACAAGGGAACGCCTGACGGTGTGCCGGCGCGACATTTCCAAACTGATCGCGGCGGCGCTCGAAGAAGGGGTTTCCGGTAATTGGGAAGGCATTTCGGCGATGTTTCGAGCGCTTCTTGCTCGAATTCCACGCGTGGCGACCGCCGAAGACCTCGCCCCGCTGCTCGACGAGATGGGGCTGCTGCGTGCAGAGATCGTCAACATGCTGGAAAGACGGATAAAAGCAAAAAAAATAGACGCCAATGAGTCTCAAATTGAGCATCACAAACAGAATTCAAATCCCAACTCCCTTTATGAACTTGAACCAAGCTTCGAAACGAAGCAGGGCGAAAAGGCAGCGGCCGATAACGACCCGAACGTCGGCCCGTCGGACGAACGAAGATTGAAACAGCAAAAGCCTTCCGGCGGGATGAGCAACAGGGCGGGGGGCGCGGCCGATCCGGGCGCCGGACCAAGCCTGAAATCCTTCCCGCTCGGCCTCGTCCTCCAGGCCTGCCCCAGTATTCTCGATTACGGGCCTGGCGGAAGCATCGGCAATTGGCGAGACCTGATGTCGGCCGCCGTCGTCGTGCGGTCGATGCTCGGCGTCAGTCCCTCGGCCTATGAGGAAGCCTGCTCGGGCATGGGGCCGGAAAACGCCGCAACCGTGATCGCCTGCATCCTGGAAAGGGGAGGGCACATCAATTCGCCCGGCGGTTATCTCAGAGATCTGACTCGAAGGACCGAGAGGGGCGAATTTGCGATCGGCCCGATGCTGATGGCGCTCGTGCGGGCGAACGGGCCAACGGCGAGGCATGCCAGTTGATCGTGAGAAAGCGACTGCCTCGATATTCGTGCAGCGAGGCAGCGCGCAATCACCTCTTTACATCTAACATGTTAGTTTGCTACACCTGATCCATTCTTTGGGAGGAAGCATATTTGACACAAAAATTCGGGCTCTCGGTCGCTCTTGCCACACCATTCGACAGCAATGGCGATATCGCGATTGGGGCGATGATCGAGCAGGCACGCCGAAGCCTCGCTGCAGGGTGCTCGAGTGTAACCCTGTTCGGGACGACGGGGGAAGGTTCTTCCATCGGCACGCGGGAACGTGAGCATGTTCTCGCTTCCTTGCTCGATAGTGGGATAGCCGCAAAGCAGATCATCGTCGGTGTGCTGGTCGACGCGGCCGAGGATGCGGCGATGCAGGCCGGCCATGCGCTTTCCAAGGGAGCCCGCAATATCCTTCTTGCTCCTCCTTCCTACTTCAAGAACGTCAGTGACGATGGCGTCTTCCAGTGGTTCTCGGCTGTCTTCGCCATCCTGGGCGACAAGGCGCGAGACATTATCGTCTACAACATTCCCTCGGTCACCATGGTTCCGCTGACTGTTTCGCTGATCGGCCGCCTGCGGACCGCCTTTCCCAACGTGGTAACGGGCGTCAAGGATTCCTCCGGCGATTGGCCTTTTACCGAAACGCTACTGAAGGCGCATGGCGATCTCGTCATCCTGGTGGGGGACGAACGTCACCTGGCGAAGGGCGTGCGGCTTGGCGGCGAGGGTGCGATCTCCGGCATGGCGAATTTCGTACCTCGCGAAGTCAAGCTGATGGCGGAGGAAGGAATGGACGATCCTCGCGTCGAGAATTTCGTGGACGAACTGCTGAAATTTCCGGTGACCGCCGCCGTGAAAGCGATGGTCGCTCACCTGACGTCGGATGAAATCTGGCTTGCGGTTCGACCACCACTCGTCTCAATATCCGGCGAAGGGCAGGCGCAACTCGCTCTTGCGTTCGACACTCTTTTCCGCTCGAAAGCGGCATAGGTCGGAGATGTTTCTGGGGGAGGCGATGGACGGAACGGACGAGCAGCCGACACTGCGGGAAAAGGCGTATGAGAGCTTCACACGCCACCTTCTTGCGCGTGACGTGCGCCCCGGCCAGTTCGTTTCGCAGCGTCGCCTCGTCGAGTTGACGGGGCTGACGCTTGGCGCCATCCGCGAACTCATCCCGAGGCTCGAAGCCGAAGGTCTGATCAAGACGGTGCCCCAACGGGGGTTGCAGATCGCTCATATCGATCTGAACCTCATTCGCGAGGCGTTCCAGCTGCGCGTCTTCCTGGAGAAGGAAGCGGTCGCGCTTTTCACCCGCTCTGCGTCTGACGAGACGGTCGCTGGGCTCCTGAAGCAGCATCGGGATATTGCCGACGCCATTCGAAACGGCGATGGATCGCACGAACTGGAAGTGCACGCGCAGGCTGTCGATTGGGGCATGCACGATGCTTTTATTGATGCTTTGGGAAATACCATCATCTCGAACGCCTACCGGGTGAACTCGATCAAGATGCGCCTGATCAGTCAGGACCGTTTTCGAATCGATGGTCACGTCGGACCTGTCATGGTTGAGCACCTGAAGGTGCTCGAGGCGATCGAACGACGATCGGCGGAGGACGCCGTCAACAGCCTTGTCGCACATATCAATCATGCAAGAGATCGTGCGCTCAGGATATAATCGGAAATAAACAGCCGGGGGTGAGGAGATCGCCGGCAAAAGGAGGAGGAATCACATGTCATCTTTTTTGAACCCGACGAGACGCGGCTTTCTGGCGGGTACGGCCGCTTTTGGCGCCAGCAGCATGCTCGGTGTCCGGTTGGCATCGGCTGCCGTCGATTGGAAGCGCTTTGCCGGCACGACGCTGGAAGTCAACCTGGTCAAGAGCCCGCGCAGCGAAATACTTCTGAAGTACTTGTCCGAATTCGAGGAGCTCACCGGCATCAAGGTCAATGCCGAAGCGACGCCCGAACAACAGCAGCGTCAGAAAACGACCATCGAGCTGAGCTCCGGCAAGCCCAGCTTCGATGTCGTGCACATGAGCTACCACGTCCAGAAGCGGCAGTTCGAAAAGGGGGGCTGGCTTGCCGATATCGGCGGTTTTCTCAAGGACCCGTCTCTGACCGACCCGTCTCTGGTTGAAAGCGACTTCGCCGAAGCCGGCCTGACTTTTGCCAGAGATCCGGACGGCGTTCTGCGTTCGCTTCCATTCTCGGTCGATTACTGGATCATCTACTGGAACAAGACGCTGTTCGAGAAGAAGGGGCTCGCCTACCCGACGACGTTCGAAGAACTCGCCAGTGCTGCGGAGGCGCTCACCGATCCTTCCACCAACACCTACGGCTTCGTCGCCCGCGGCCTGAAGAACGCCAATACGCCGGTCTGGACGTCGCTGCTGCTTGGGTATGGTTCGAGCCCGCTCGGTCCGGATGGCAAGCTGCGCACGACATCGCAAGAAGCGATCGATGCAGCCAAGCTCTATCAAAGACTGATGACCAAGACCGCCCCTCCCGGCGTTTCTGGCTTCAACTGGGCCGAGGCGCAGTCGGCCTTCCTGCAGGGCAAGATCGGCATGTGGCTGGACGGCGTCGGTTTTGCGCCGCCGATCGAGAATCCGGAAAAGTCGCGCGTCGTCGGCCAAGTCGGTTACGGCATCATGCCGAAAGGTCCGAAGGCACAGGCCGCGGGCACCTTCGGCGACGGCCTTGGCGTCGTCGCGGCAAGCCAGAAGAAAGAAGCCGGGTACCTCTTCTGCCAATGGGCAATTTCGCATGAAATGGGCGCACGTCTGCTGCAGGCCGGCGCCGGCGTTCCCTTCCGGCAGTCCGTCCTCGAGGATGCGAAGGTCCGCGAAGGCGTCAAGATGCCGGGCGCCTGGCTTGATGCCGTGGTCGGTTCCGGCAAGATCTCGCAGCTCGCGCTGCCGGTCATCATTCCGGTCACCGAGTTCCGCGACGTCTATGGTGTCGGTCTCACCAACATGATCGGCGGCGCCGATCCCGAAACCGAGCTGAAGGCAGCGACGGCACAGTTCGAACCCGTCCTGGCGAAAAGCGAGGGATAATGGCCTCGACAAGCATCGAAACGGCCGCAGTGGCCAAGACGTCGAAAGGGAGGAGCAAACCGGACCGGTTTGCTCCCAACTACTGGCCTTTCGTCATCCCGGCGCTGATCGTCATTGCGGCCGTCATCGTTTTTCCATGGGTGTTTACGCTTTGGATGAGCGTCAACAGCTGGACGCTTGGCCAGTCCCAGGTCTTTGCGGGACTGGACAACTATGCCCGGCTGGTCGTGGACATGCGCTTCTGGGACTCGCTGTGCCATACGGTGCTCTATACGACGCTTTCCGTGGTGGTCCCCCTTTTTCTAGGGACGCTCGCCGCGCTGATCTTCGATGCTCAATTTCCGTTGCGCGGTCTTATTCGCGGCATATTCGTGATGCCGATGATGGCCACGCCCGTGGCCATCGCACTCGTCTGGACGATGATGTACCATCCGCAGCTCGGCGTCCTCAACTATCTCCTCTCCTTCATCGGCATCGGCCCGCAGGAGTGGATCTACAATCAGAGCAGCGTCATCCCGTCGCTGGTACTGGTCGAGACCTGGCAGTGGACGCCGCTTATCATGTTGATCGTGCTCGGCGGTCTGGCGGCGGTTCCGCGTGAGCCCTATGAAAGTGCTGAAATCGACGGAGCCAATGTCTGGCAGAAATTCCGCTATCTGACGCTGCCGATGATCGCACCGTTCCTGATGATTGCCGTGATCATCCGCAGCATCGATGCGGTGAAAAGTTTCGACATCATCTATGCCATGACCCAGGGCGGCCCGGGCACAGCGTCGGAGACGATCAACATCTATCTCTACAACACCGCTTTCGCCTACTACGATATCGGCTATGGCTCGGCCATGGCGGTCGTCTTCTTCATCCTCATCGTCCTGCTCTCCTTCATCCTTATGATGCTCCGGCAGCGCGTGAACTGGTCCGACGGGGAGGCACGCTGATGAAGCGCAAGACGCTCGATCGCATCGGACTGCTGTTTGTCGCCCTGGTGATGATCTCGCCGGTCGTCCTGTTCTTCCTCTGGATGATCTCGCTGTCGCTGAAATATGAGATCGACAACGGTGCCTACCCGCCGATCTTCATTCCGGAACGCTTCGCCTGGTCGAACTATCTGAAAGTCTTCCAGGAGAACAACTTCTTCCTCTATCTCTGGAATTCGGTGCTAGTGACGGGCGCGGCCACGCTTCTGGCGCTGTTGATCGGCGTGCCGGCCGGATATGGCATCGCGCGCCTGAAGGCCGAGAAGTCTGCCATGGTCATCATGATCGCGCGCATGACGCCCGGCCTTTCCTTCCTGATCCCGCTTTTCCTGCTGTTTCAGTGGCTGAACCTGCTCGGCACGCTCCTGCCGCAAATCATCATCCATCTCGTCGTCACCGTGCCGATCGTCGTGTGGATCATGATCGGTTATTTCGAGACGACGCCGATGGAGCTGGAGGAGGCTGCAAGCATCGACGGCGCAACACCCTGGCAGGTTTTCCGGCTGGTCGCCTTGCCGATCGCCAGGCCGGGCATCGTCGTCGCCTTCATCCTGTCGGTCATCTTCTCGTGGAACAACTTCGTCTTCGGCATCGTGCTTGCCAGCCGCGAGACGCGCACGCTTCCCGTCGCGGTCTATAACATGCTCTCTTTCGAACAGGTCAGTTGGGGTCCGCTCGCCGCAGCCGCATTGATCGTCACCTTGCCCGTGCTGATATTGACGGTGTTTGCGCAACGGCAGATCGTGGCGGGTCTGACGGCCGGAGCCGTCAAGTAAGCGGGTGAGACAAAGGCTTTGACGACTTCTTCTGCCTTCGAAGCGCCTCCCGGTCCGGCGCGCCGCGTTCTTTGTGTCGGCGCGGCGGTGATGGATACCCTGTTTCGGGTGCGCACGTTGCCGACCGGCCAGGGCAAAATTCTGCCCTACGACATGCTGCAGATCGCCGAGGGCATGGCGTCGAGCGCCGCCTTTGCGGTCGCCCGGCTGGGCGGCGATGCCAGCCTCTGGGGCGCAGTCGGCAATGATGCCATCGGCGAACGGATCATTGCCGACCTCAGCGAGAGCGGCATAGACACGAGCGGCATGCTGCGTGTCGAAGGCGCCCGCTCGGCCATCTCGACCATTCTCGTCGATGATCAGGGCGAGCGCCTGATTGTGCCTTTCTACGATGCGGGCCTGCACGAGACGGTCAAGCCGGTCACAAGAGAGGACGTTTCTTCTTTCGATGCGGTGCTGGTCGACGTCCGGTGGCCGAAGCTTGCGTTGCGGACGCTGTTGGCCGCCCGAGAGGCGGGCAAGCCGGCCATTCTCGATGGCGATGTCGCAGGCGATGGCGTAATCGAGATGCTTGCACCGGCGGCCAGCCACATCGTATTCTCGCAGCCGGCCGCCGAGCGCCTTGCGGGTGCAGCCGAGCTGGTGAAGGTCGTCGGCCTTCTGAAACGAAAGTTCGAGCAAGCTTTCATCAGCGTCACGGCGGGCGAAAATGGCTCTTTCTGGTTCGATGACCGAACCGGCGAAATCGCCCATCTTGCCGCTCCGAAGGTGAGGGCGGTCGATACGCTCGCAGCCGGCGATATCTTTCATGGCGCTTTCGCGCTGGCTGCCGCCGAAGGCTTGCCGATCGAAGAGACGATGCGCTGGGCATCCATAGCGGCGGCGCTCAAATGCCAGGTATTCGGCGGTCGCACCGGCGCGCCCAGCAGAGCCGAGGTCCGCGATGGCCTGCGGGATTGGGACGTGCCGATGACCAGGATGAGGGATCGTTAATGGAAGAGGTCCGAAAGCCAATAGCCTAAGGCTGAAGCGATCGCAGCGACGGCAAGTGTGGCAACCCGGGCAACAACAATGTTGCCCGCCAAGCCCCAGCGGTGATCGCATGTGTGGTCGAAACCGGGATGCCTAGCCAGGTTGGGCCAACCAATGTCAGAGCTCCGCCTGTTTCGGCACAAAAGCCCTGCATTGGGTTGAGACGCGTAATCTTCCCCATACAATCCGCCATGGGATCGAAAAGCGTACCGAGTGCAATTGCACTTTTGCATGAAAGGACGACCAAGAGCGGTACATGGAATCATCCGCCAAGTATCCTTGCGATATCAAACATCGTCTTTTGAGTGTCATTGCCCCATGGCCGAGGGAATAGAGAGAGGCGGACACAAACTGGAGGGTTTCGGCCACACCGACGACGGTCTTTGCGTGTTGGGTGAGCAAACCGAAGAAGCGATCTGCCCGCGGCATCAGTTTTCGGAAACCAGTTCAGCATCTGCGCTCCATCGAGTGTCGCAAAACTGCTACAAGCACGCCGCTGCCCGTGAAAAGCCGTTAACGACCCAAGCGAGCCATCCCAAAGCTGGGTCAGCGCGCGCAAATCGATCGGCCACTCAACTCATACTTCCAGCCAGCCGCCCTTTATGACCGTCGGGGCTTGGTGTCATCATATGTTCATATGAACATTTCATATTTGCAAAGTGAAACTCGCCTGTTACGATCGGCTCATGTTCGTAGCGGGAGGCTATGAACCGACAAACAAGTGGGAGTGAGGATGAACAAGATCGCTTTTTTCCTGTCCGCAGGACTGACCAGCCTTTCGTTATCCGTTCCGGCCATGGCCGCCACGAAGATCCAGTGGTGGCACGCAATGGGTGGCGAGAATGGCGCGAAGCTTGAACAGATCGCCAAGGGGTTCAACGCGTCGCAGTCCGATTATGAGATCGTGCCGGTCTACAAAGGTACCTATGATGAGACGTTGACCGGCGCCATTGCTGCGTTCCGCGCCAACCAGCAGCCCGCAATCGTACAGGTCTATGAAGTCGGCACCGGCACGATGATGGCAGCACAAGGCGCGGTCTATCCCGTCTACCAGTTGATGAAGGACGAGGGGGAGGCCTGGGACCAGAGCAAATTCATTGCGCCGGTCGTCGGCTACTACTCGGACACCAGCGGCAACGTCTTGTCCTTGCCGTTCAATTCCTCGACGCCGATCATGTATTACAACAAGGATGTCTTCAAAAAGGCGGGGCTCGATCCGGAAACACCGCCGAAAACATGGGCGGACGTCGAAGCCTTCTCACGGACGATCATGAAGTCCGGTGCAGCCAAATGCGGCTTTACCAGCGCCTGGATCTCCTGGATTCAGACCGAAAACCTCAATGCCTTGCATGACAAACCCTACTCCACCAAGGCCAACGGTTTTGGCGGCTTGGATGCGGAATTCACCTTCAACAACGATCTGACGGTCCGCCATTGGGACAATCTGAAGAAGTGGCAGGACGAGGGGCTCTTCAAATTCGGCGGGCCTGGCGGCGGCGATAACGCTCCTCCGATGTTCTATTCGCAGGACTGCGCGATGTACATGAATTCCTCGGCCGGCCGGGCCGGCGTCATCAACAACGCAAAGGCTTTCAAGGTCGGGTTTGCGCCGCTTCCCTACTATGACGACGTCATTCCGCAGCCGCTCAATTCGATTATCGGCGGCGCCACGCTCTGGACGCTGAAAGGCCGCCCGGAAGAGGAGTACAAGGGCGCCGCGAAATTCTACACCTACCTGCAGAAGCCGGAAGTTCAAGCCGATTGGCATCAGTTCTCCGGCTATCTGCCGATAACCGAGGCTGCGTATAAGCTTGGCCAGGACCAGGGCTATTACGAGAAGAATCCCGGAGCAGATATCGGCATCAAGCAGCTGACGCGGGTAACACCCACCGACAATTCGAAGGGTATCCGGTTCGGCAACTACGTCCAGGTGCGTGGTATCATCGACGATGAGTTTGCAGCCTTGCTGGGCGGGAAGAAGACGGCGAAGGAAGCGGTTGATTCCGTGGTCGCACGAGGCAACGAACAGCTTCGCGATTTCCAGTCGGCCAACTAATGGGCTCTGCGACGGGGGCTGGTGAGAGACCGGCCCCCGTTTCCCATCCGTCAGTGTGAGGCCCCATGCAAACCAAACGGACCGTATTTCCCAACAAGCTTTTGCCTTACCTGCTCATCGCACCCCAAATTTTCGTGACCGTAGTATTTTTCCTCTGGCCCGCGGCGACTGCGTTCTGGCAATCTTTCCTGCGCCAGGATGCCTTCGGCTTCAAAACGAATTTCGTCTGGTTCGAAAACTATCGCCGGCTCTTTGCCGATCCGATCTACATCAATGCCTTCGGCCACACGCTCGTCTTCGCCATTCTCGTGACGGTCCTGTCGACGGCGATCGCGTTGCTCCTGGCTGCAGCGGCTATGCGCGTGTTGCGCACCTCTCGAATTTATTCGACCCTGCTCATCTGGCCCTATGCCGTCGCTCCCGCGATCGCCGGCATTCTTTGGTGGTTCATGTTCAATCCGTCGATCGGTATCGTCGCCTATATGTTGCGGGCGATGGGAATCAACTGGAACCACCTAATCAATCCCGATCACGCCATGGTCCGGTTCGTGATCGCGGCGACGTGGAAGCAGATATCCTATACCTTCTTGTTCTTCTTGGCTGCGCTGAAATCCGTCCCGCGCTCGCTTCAGGAAGCCGGGGCCATCGACGGAGC
>NZ_VSZV01000078.1:0-3032 GCF_008919455.1 Rhizobium sp. PEPV16 | reverse complement strand
GCCCCTGGGTCCACAAATATCCGCATTTCGCCTGGCCGAAGCCGCGCACGGATTTCCATGGCGAAGCAATTGCCTGGTGGAACAGATGGCTGCGGGGCGAGGATAACGGCATCGACAGGCTGCCGCAGGCCCGCGCCTATATTCTCGATGCCATCCGCCCTGCCCCGCGCCGCGACAGCGATCCGGGTTTCTGGATCGCCAAGGACGTCTGGTCGCCGCCGCAGATGCAGTGCTTCTATGTCGAGCAATTTGGCAAGCTGACGGAAGGCATGCCGATCCCGCATGCGCCCGAACATTCCGTCTATCTCCGCTCGCCGCTCGACACCGGGACGGCATCGGGTGAATATTTCACGCTGAAACCCGACGCGGAAATGGCGATCGATCAACGCTCGGACGATGCCGGCTCGCTGGTCTTCGATACGATGCCGCTTGCTGGCGATTACGACTATCTCGGCCGGCCGGTGCTCACGCTTGCGCTGCGGTCGCGGGCGGCGGGCGGAAATCTCTGCGCCCGACTCGTCGATGTCCATCCGGATGGCACGGCGACGCGTGTCGCCTTCGGCGTCGTCAATCTTACCCACCGGGACGGCAATGCCGATCCCAAGCCGCTCACACCGGGCGAGACGGCGCCGATCCGGCTCGTGCTCGATGCCTGCGGTTATCGCTTCCGCAAGGGGCATCGCATCCGCCTTTCGCTTTCTACCGCCTATTGGCCGATGATCCTGCCTCCGCCTGATGACGAGGGCATCGAGGTCGACATCGCCGCACTCGGTCTGGGGCTGCCGATGCTCGGCGAGCACCAGCGGATCGACATCAAGGAACCGGCCAATCCCGATCCGCTGCCGAAATACATCGAGCACGCGGCCACCGCGACGAAGCGGCAGGTCGTCCGCGACCTCTCGGCCGCCCGGACGGAGTATTACATCCACGAGGATACCGGGCTCGCCGAACACCCTGAGACAGGTCTCTCGACCCGGCAATTGCGGGAAGAAGTCTGGTCGATTTCACCCGGTGATCCGCTGTCGATGACCGGGGTCTCCACCTGGACCTGCGACATGCGCCGCCCCGGCTGGTTCGTCCGGACGGTAGCGACCGCACGGATTGCCTGCACCCGGACCGATTGGATTATCAGCGCTGTCGTCACCGCCTTCGAGGATGACGTGCAGATCTTCGAAAAGGTCTTTGCGGAAAAGCGGATCGCGCGCGACCTGATGTGATCTAAGCCGCAGCAAAACGCCTTATGGCCTCGCAGACGGCGCGGAAGCCGTCGCGGGCGCCTTCGCTCATATGGCGGGCGCGCAGCCACGCGTGCACCATCTGCGGCTCCTCTCGGAACCAGACTTCGACGCCCTCCGCGGCGAGCCGGGCGGCATAGTGCCGGCCGTCGTCCCGCAGCGGATCGAAATGCGCGACCGTGATGAAGGCCGGCGGCAGCCCGGCAAGCGAAGCTGCCTGCAGCGGCTCGGCGATCTCATTGCCTGCCGGCGCATGCAGGATTTCGCGATAATAGGCGACATCCGCCGTCGTCAGGCCCGGCGCCGCGGCCATTTCGACGTAAGAGCCTGCGGCAAGGTCACCGCCAAGCGCCGGATAGATCAGAACTTGGCCGACGACTCCGGACAGGCCCTCGTCGCGCGCGCGCAATGCAAGGCCCGCCGCCAGATTGGCCCCGGCGCTGTCGCCGATCAGCACGACCTTGCTGTTGGCGGAAAGCAGATGTTTCGACACGGTAAAGCCGTCATCCGTCTGGGCCGGCCAGCGATATTCAGGGGCCAGCCGGTAATCGACCGAAACAAGTTCCGCGCCGGCAAAATCGGCGATCTCGGCGCAGATGGCATGATGGCTCTCGAGCGAACCGACAACAAAGCCGCCGCCATGAAGATAGAGCAGAATGGTGCGTGTGCTGATTTTCCGTGGACGGTAGCGGCGGATCGGTATGCGCTGGAGCATGCCGTCCGCAAAGATCATCTCCGGGGGCAGCGGGCGGTCGAAACGCGCGCAGAGAGCGTCGTACCAATGTCGCTGCTGTTCGATCGATGCTTGAACGGCGTCTGGCGGATAGAAGGAATCGCAAATCGCCAGAAACTGCAGGATGCCCCTTTCGGTGGGGACAGGCGGTTGAGCGGACATGGAGGTCCTTTCGCGATTTGGGACATGACAGATCATGTCCCTGGCCGACTCTGTCCTCATCATGCGCCTCTGTGACGCGGACGATCTGTCTGGCCGCGACCCATGGATGTCGCGGCTTTCAAAATTCGCAATAATTTTTTCATCGCCGACCCAAGGAAAGTCATCCGAGAAACGTCTCAATCTCGAAATAGCATCTTGCTGGATAGCATGGGGTAGGTGCGGAATTGGACGCAGAGCTCATAGAACGAGCGCAGGGCGGCGACCGGGAGGCCTTCGGGCAACTGGTCTCGCGCCATTATGAATTCGTCCATGCAACGGCGTGGCGGTGGTCGGGCAGTTCCACCGACGCCGACGACATCGCCCAGGAGGTCTGCGTCAAGCTCGGCGCGGCGATCCGCAGCTTTCGCGGCGCCAGCCGCTTCAGGACATGGCTCTATACACTGACGCTGAACGCTGCCCGCGACCATAGACGCAAGCTTGCACGAGAGGAGCAGACATTCCGCGCTTACGCCGCCGAACCGCAGCAGGATGCGCCTGATGGAAATGACGACGAGCTATCGAGCGAATTATGGGCCGCCGTGCGCGCCTTGCCGGAAAGACAATGCGACGCCGTGCTGCTCGTTTACGGCGAAGGTCTCAGCCATTCGGGTGCTGCCGATGTCATGGGCTGCTCGGAAGCGACTGTGTCCTGGCAGGTTCATGAGGCGCGCAAGAGGCTGAAGGCCGTGCTCGGCAAGGAAGAGGTATGACCGTGGACAAGGAACTCGAAAAGCTCTCCCGCCTGACACCGCCGGCCGCGACGCCGGAGGCGCGCGCGCGTGCGCTTGCTGCCGCGATGCAGGCCTTCGACACCGCAGAAAATGATGCGCCGGCTGCCCAAGGAAATGCGAAAGGCTGGCGTC